>DASZAA010000337.1:0-14554 GCA_035945615.1 Terriglobia bacterium | reverse complement strand
ATCGGCGAGACAGTGACGAGTGTTGAGACGCCGCGCGCGCTGGTGCATGTTCCGGTTGATGAGCCGACCATCTCTATGCTGTTTACGGTGAACACGTCGCCCTTTTCGGGGCGCGAGGGCGACTACGTCACATCACGGCATTTGCGGGACCGGCTGCAAAAGGAGCTGCTCACCAACGTCGCGCTGCGGGTGGAAGGCACAGACAGCACCGATTCCTTCAAAGTATTGGGGCGAGGCGAGCTGCAACTCGCCATTCTTATCGAGACCATGCGCCGTGAGGGCTACGAGCTCGCCGTCGGCAAACCCGAAATTGTCACCAAGGAAGTGAATGGCAAACTACAAGAGCCCATCGAACAACTCATTATCGACTGCCCCGGGGAGTTTACGGGAGTGCTGATGGAAAAGATCGGAAGCCGCAGAGGGGTTAACACAAAGATGACTGGGCACGGAGGAGCCGGGGGCCGAGTGCGTCTTGAATTCACCATTCCTTCGCGCGGGCTGATCGGATTGCGCAGCCAGATCCTTCAGGATACTCGCGGAACAGCGGTGGTGAATACGCTGTTTGGCGGCTATAACGACTGGCAGGGAGATATTGCGACGCGGCTTACCGGCTCGCTGGTAGCGGACCGCCCCGGCAAGTCGACGGGCTATGCGCTTTACAATCTGCAGGAGCGCGGCGAGTTGTTTGTAGGGCCGGGTATTGACCTCTACGAGGGCATGGTGGTGGGCGAAAATTCGCGCTGGGATGATATCGACGTCAACGCGGTCAAAGAGAAGAAGCAAACCAATATGCGCGCCTCAGTGGCTGATGAAGCCATCCGGCTCATCCCTGTGCGCCAGCTTAACCTTGAGCTTGCCATGCAGTTCATCGCCGAAGACGAATATGTGGAAGTCACGCCCAAATCCATCCGCGTGCGCAAGAAAATCTTGCAAGCGAACAAGCGCCCCCGCCGCAACCGGCCTGAAGCTTAACCGCCGGAACGGCTTCCCGCCGGCTCCGAATTGCGTGTAAAATCTCTCCTGTGGATCTTACGGATCATTTTCGGATGCTCGCGCGCTACAACCGGATTGCCAACGAGCGGCTCTATGAAAAATGCGCTCGCCTGGACAATGCCGAATACCGGAAGGCGCGACAAGGCTCGTTTGGCAGCATTCACGGACTCTTAAATCACATCCTATTGGGTGACCGAATTTGGATGGCCCGTTTTGAAGGCGAAGCAAACCGCACGCCGGCCTTGAACACGATTTTGTTTGAAGATTTGCCGGGCTTGAGGGGAGCGAGAGCTGCGGAAGACGAACGCATCGAGGCGTTCTTTGGACGTTTGGACCCAGAGTTCCTTTGTAAGCCAATCCGCTATACGAATAGCAAGGGCCAGGCGTACACGGAGTCAGCCCCGATTGCCGTGAGCCATTTTTTTAACCATCAGACGCATCATCGCGGGCAGGTGCACGTGATGTTGAGTCAGACTCCTGAGCCGCCCCCATCTCTTGATCTGCACCGCATCATCAATCCATAGGACTCTGTGTTTGGAAACTGCGCACGGAACGGGTTCGATCAATCGGTCTAACGCAACGGATCGAAGGCGGCCGGAGACCACTGCTACAGCACAGTTGTCACACTGCCTCTTCAGGGTGGCACGTGCCGGCCATAACGCCCGACGCTACTTCGCCTGCACAACCTGCTGGAAGCCCAGTGCATTTACCGCAGTGAAGCGCGGCGTGCCCGGAGGCAAGGTTGCGATGCTCTCGAAATCCATGTCAAAACTGTAGCCGCGAGTCGGTGGGCTGTAGACGCTATTCACCAAACCGTCTTTGTAAACACCGGTTGCCTGGCGCGAATAGTAAAAATCAACGATAGAGCCTTTGTAATAGAGGGTTGTGTTCCAGCCTTCCAGCATTCTGAGGAAATTGTGCACGCCGCCGTCCGTGCCGAAGTCCTGATAAGTGGTATAACCCGTCGGTTGCGCGAAGGGTATCGTCGCACCGCCCATGATGGCTGTTCGATAGTAGGTCGTCGAGGCCACGCGATTGCCAGAGTTCGTGGGATTATTGAAGCTTTCAAGGTCGTTCCAACTGTAGGAGAGGAGGGTGACTGCGTCACCCATGACTGCGGCGGGAACATGGCACTGGCTTGCGCTGGGCACGTCGCTAAACGTCGAGCCGCCGGTAGAGTTGGCATTGTAATCCCCCAAGATATACACGGGGTTTTCCGCAGCTACGGTGAAGCCCCCCGAACCATTTGCGCCCTGCACGATTGAACAATTGGCCGTGGTGAGCGGTGGCAAGTTACCGAGCGAGCCATTCACCAGCCGCAACGCATGACGAAAAAAGATGACCGCGTTCTTCTCCGCTTGGCCGGCGCTCACAGTTTGAATAGTCAAATTCCCCGGCAGCGCGGGGACCGTTTGTGAGGGAAGACCAAGCTGAGTCAGCCATGCAGTAGAGCAATTAGCATTGTAAAGGCACTCGGGTATTCTGCCGTAAGTATCAAACGGATCGCTGCTCCAATTGGTGGCATTGGCATTGGGTCCGTCAACGTCTTCAGGGACTTCCATCACACCATCCGGAGCGCCTGTGGATGACGATGGGTTGATGATGTCTTCGTTTCCATACATCCCCGTCTCAGTACCTGTCGCTGGATCGTAATTGCCACGCCGGTCAGAGAAATAGACGATATAGCCAGCATTGTTTAGGGCCTGCTTACCAAGCGTATCGTTCGCAAACCACCACTGAAGGTCCTGCACGTCCAGTTCGATGACGTTCATCACGCCGCCCAGGTGGATGGTCCCATCGTTGACGTCACGCGCGTTGCCTTCCCTCGTGTCATACATATTGATGGGCACATAGCCATACGGGCTGGTAGACGGCTCAGCCACACAAGTCCCGGATGTGCAGGAATAGCTGTTCACCTTTTCGAGATGCAGAATGGGATAGTAAAGGCCGCCGCAGCCCGTTCCGGGGGAGGGGTTGTCATTCGTGATCCCCTGTTTCAGGACGTCCTGTGTGACGTCGATCCACGTCCCGGACGCCGTCTGGATGCCGACGGAAATATAGCCGCCGATGAGCGGTGCGTTCGCCGCAGTAAGAAAGTCACCATCCTGTGAGGGCCCCGGAGACATGGCGAGTGGCGCGTGGCAGCCGTCTGAATTGTTAGCGGGATACCACGAAGAAGGCAGCGTTGAGTTGAGCGAGACCGGCGCGCTCCAGCTTGGGAAGTCACCCAGGCTGTCCGACAACAGAATAACCACACTGGCTTGGTTTTCCAAGCGAGCCTGGCTCAGCAGCGTACTGTCGGTGGATTGCGCGCGCTCAATGAGATTAATGGGCTGGTTGCCAGAGCCAGGTATGGCAAACGACATATTGAGCTGCTTAACGCCCGTGGCTGCGGTCTCAATATTCCCGTTGTAGTCGGTTAGTGAGATGGTATTCCAGTTCGGATTCGGCGTGCTGCCCGGACCGCCCGTCAGGCTGCCTTCATTTTGAGCAAGGGAACGAACCGCTGGAGAAGACGTCACAATATTGACAGTGCCCGGATACGCCGACGACGTTGAGTAACCGTTAGCAAGCTGGGTACGGATCACATTCCCGAACGCCGTGACCTTCTCGGGGAGCGTCAACGTAGCGCCGGATCCCTCGGCCAAATAGAGATTACCGTTAGTGGCGACACGCCCCCCAAATTGGAAGTCGGGACCGGCGAAAAACGAGAGGTCGTTATTGGAAAAAATGCCGAACTCGAAAATCGGCACTGCCACTTCCTGCACTTGGCGCTGAATCTCGACCTCAGTGTTATTCGGCCCGTCAGCAATCGCAGTAAGCGTGAATGGCGTAACGACGCCCTGGAGTCCGGCGAGCGGTCCCGTTCCTCCAATAGTTTCAGAAGTTGAGGTGAGGCTTGAGCCGGACATTCCAGAATTCCAGATGTAATACCCTCCGTTTGGATACTGTGTGCTGGCAGCGGGAAAAGTGATGTTCGGGATGCAGTTGGTGGCGGGGCACGCCGGCGGCGGGCTGTTATCAAGAGCTGATATCTGGCTCGGCGTCGGCGAAACCGTATGCGAGAACAACGTGGCGAGCTGAAAGCTCATGTTCTCTACCGCCGATTCTGCCCCATAAAATGCGATCGTATTGTCCGCCTCGCTGCCCGCCGTCTGCTGCTCGCCCTGCACCATGTAGAAAAAGCCGAGCGTCATCAGTGAAAACACCGTCAGTGTAAGTAGCGTCACTACCAGCGCGATGCCGGATTCAGTTTTCTTTGCGTGCATGGTTCTTACCTCGAACATTGCCTGATTAAGCAGGTAACGCCGACATCTTGCCGGCATTTTTGTTAAGACCTGCCGCCAAGATGGCGGCGCTACTGGCTATTATGGAAATTGGTTCACGTATTCCAAATTGCGAACGTCCACCGAAGTATCAAACGTGTTGGCATAGTACCGCTGCGATTTCCGCAACACGTTTTGCGAAATCCCTGAAATGAACAGGTGAACCATGCCAATTTGGTTCGGTTGGAAGCTCGCGCAAGATGACGGCTCGGTGCTGCCGCCCGTACAGTTGGTGCTGGCGCCCGTTGTCATGTCATAGGTGAACTGGAGATTGTCGATGCCAAAAGCGACCTCGGTCGGCGTCGACGCCCCAAGCTGCCTCACCAGCGGGCAGGACTGATACGGATTCGTGCCCAATTTCACGCAAGGGTGATTTGTATCGGACGTATCAACGTAATAGGTGATCATGTCGATTTTGGTGAGCGTCATCCCTGATGGGTAGCCGCCGGTGCCAGTGTAGGTCCCGCTGCCATTATTGCTAAGGCTGTCAATACTTCCCACACATGTTGCAGCGGACCCACAAACCTGGTTCAAATTCAACAAGTCAGCCCCGAAATAGATAATGTTGTTCGTTGTATCCACGGATGTCGTTAACCCTAAGACGTGCGCGCCGCCGGTGGTCGTGAACATCAGAAGATCGCCCCCACTGGGATTGAGGTTGTAACCATTGGCGCCTAGAGTGCAATCGAAAACCGGAGGCGTGGCGCTGGTCGTGCAGCCCGGCGTAGGGATGGTGACGTTTACGGTATAGCCGGTTGATTTTGCGGAAGTCATGGAAGAAATCTGCAGCGGCGGCGGCTGGCTTCCAACCCAATTCTCGTTAACCGTGATGAGTGTGACCTCGTCGGAATACAGCGCGGTCCCGCCGATCTGCCCGCTAAGCTGATAACCCGGCGTGATAACCGCTAAATTCCCATTGTTGACTGGGAAAAAATAGCCTGACGAACCGGGCCGCTTGACCAGCGAATTGGCCGATACGCCATCCCAGGGAATCGAAATTCCGCCTGACGGAATTGACGTGCCCGCAGTATAGATATCTTTCGTAATCAGGTCGGCGGCGCCGCGCAAGCCTTCGTTCACACTAGCCATCACGGAGACCTCTTCCGTCATACTCTCCATGCTGTCAAAAAAAGTGAAGGCAGCGCCCAGCATGAACAAGGTGATCACAATGGCCACCAACATTTCCATCAGGCCCACGCCGTGCTCGGCTTCCACGCATAAGCCCGGCTTAGAATGGCAGAGCCTCGCGGCCACAGTTTCTCGTCTCTCGTCTCTTGTCTCTTGTCTCTGTTCTTTAAACATAGGGCGACACATAGCAAGTCATTTGATAACTTCGCTGGAGCCCTCGCGGCGTGGTGTAGGTAATGGTGACGACGACTTGTTTTAAGTCAGAGTTGATCGAGGTAATCGCGATTTTCCGCGTGTAATTGCTCAATGGCTCTGGCGTCCCATCGGAAAGAAGACCGTCAGTTCCTGGAACAACAATGCAATCTGTGCCGGTGAGGCAGGGACTCACGGCGCTAGCGCCGTCGTCGACCGTGTTGACGATTCCATCCAGCCCAGGGTTCAGTAACAACTCGGCCCCGTCGATAAAAACGCCACCGTTGCTCACGTTATTGATCTGATCCCACGTTAGAGTCTGATTGTTGCGCGCCGCCATCACGTTCTCTATTGCCTCGCGGGCCTTCTGGCGCGCGATGGCCATTTGCTGGCTGTAGACGACCATCACCGTGCCTTGGCCGTAGGCATAAGCAAGTCCAAGAAGCCCGACCGAAAGGATCACTCCGGCAACCAGCGCCTCAATCAGACTGAACCCGCTCTCGCGGGATGGTGTGACGGTTTTCATCGCTGTCTGCTCCATGCTGTAGCGGCGGCCAGACGCCGCCGCTACGGCCGTCATCAATTCCATGCTGACCCGTTGTAACGATACCCCTTGACGCGCGATGTTGCTCCCATCACCGTCACCGCGCGGGAAGTGGCGGGATTCGAGCCGATCGCCATGAACACCGTACCGTTTAGTAGATTGCTCGAAGTATCCACCGCTGTGCCGTCGCTCATAAAGACGATCACGTTGCTGGTAAAAGTTATTGCTTTGCTACTGCCAAATCCGTCGGGTGTGTCCGGCACGCCGGTCACGAGTGTATACGTTACGCCGTTGCCCAGTAAATTGTCAGAGATCGTGGTCAATGTTCCGCTTCCGGGCGGCAACTCCTCTCGCTGCACCTTGATTTCATTTGTGCCGATGAAAGTCACCAAAAAGTTCCGCCGCTGGCTAATGGCTGCTTGGTGGGCCTGCTGCAGGGTCGAGACCACAAGCTCCATCGACGAGTCTGCGTGCACACTAGGCATCACGTTGATCATGATGGTGGCGGCCATGCCAGAGACAATCGCAAACACGGCTATCGTGATCAAAAGCTCAATTAGCGAAACCCCGGCTTCTGATCTCCGGTGCGCCCCTTCACCCAACAGACTCCGCTCACCACCTTGCTCGGAGCCGAAAGGTGCCATCATTTTCACCTTAAGCCAATCCATCATGTCTTAGTTATCGGCACACGGCCTATAATTCATGAGGGGAATTTTCGGGCGTAGGGAAGCGGGAGGTGCGCTAAGTCAAGTCACATGTTAACAATCAGTTACGCCGATAAACCGCCTTGTCGTTTCTGGCCGCCGATTAGAGCTAGTTCGAGCCATTTCCAGTGGCAATCAACGTTCACAAAGCCGATCTCGCGCAGCCATTGGAGCTGCGTTTCGACGTCCAGGAGAATATTTGAGGGGTCTTCTTCATTGCGGCGAACTTCCAGATGGTGGAGGAATACTTCGTGCAGTTCCGGCGTAGGTGAAGAAACGTGCTCTAGGTTATAAAAGATGCCGCCGGAAGCCAACAAGCCATACACCTCTTCATAGAGCGTCCTCTTACGCGCGTCGGGCAGATGATGAATAGCAAAACTTGAAACCACGGCGTCAAACTTCCCCAATTCAGGGAGGCGGTTTTCCAGGTTGTGCTCAATGATCACAGTCGATGGATCGCCCGCGAACTTACCGCGCAGCGCCTCAAGCATAGCAGGAGAGAAATCAACCGCCACGGCGTTAGCCGCCGGATGCTCCGCCCTCACCAGCATTAGAAGCCTGCCATTGCCGCTGCCGAGATCGAGAAACCGGGTAATTCCGGCGGGAATCAAGTCGAGCAGCATTGCTTCACCTTCTGTCCTGTGCGGAATTTTGTCCGCACGCCGCAGATAATCGAGGGCGTGTTCGCGGTTGGTCCAAAGGTTTGTGGCCATGAAATTTCCCCTTGCAGGGTTGTAGTCGGGGCGCGGACAGCATGAAAGTATGGGTTTTTACCGCTACCGTCTCGAGCGAATCAAAATGTCTCCCGCCCAGGTGAGAAAGAAAAGGACGCTGATATAGCCGTTGATATTGAAGAAGGCCGCGTTTACTCGCGAAAGGTCGGAAGGCTTCACCAATCGGTGCTCATAAGTGAGCAATAGAGCGACTAAGACCAGGCCCAGCCCAGCCAGCCAGCCCAGATGTTCCATCCGCGCCACCACGATCAATAAACCCAGCATCAAAACGTGCAATAGGGTTGAGCCACCCAGCGCAGCCCGAATCCCATAACGGCTAGGGAAGGAAGCGAGCCGTTGCTGCCGGTCAAACTCAACATCCTGGCAGGCATAAATCATGTCAAATCCCGCTACCCAAAGGGTCACGGCAGCGCCAAGCAAGAGTATGCCGGGCTTCAGATCGCCACGCAGCGCAATCCAGGCGGCAATCGGCGAAATGCCCAGACACACCCCTAGCGCAAGATGCGAAAGCCACGTGAACCGCTTGGTGTAGGAGTACCCAAGCAGAATCACTAGCGCCACCGGCGCAAGCTCAAACGCGAGGCGGTTTAATTCATATGCGGCAAACATGAAGACCGCGCACGAAATCAGCGTGAAGCCGAGGGCAAACCGCACGCTGAGTTTTCCGGCGGGCAAAGCGCGCTGGCGCGTTCGCGGATTCAAAGCGTCGAGCCGCAGGTCCGCGATGCGATTAAACGTCATGGCGGCGCTGCGGGCCGAGACCATCGCTACCACAATCCAAAGAATCTGCGTCCAGGAGGGCCAGCCGCGCGCCGCGAGCAAGGCGCCCGTGAGCGCGAAGGGCAGCGCAAAAATAGAATGCTCGAACTTGATCATTTCGAGCGTCGTCTCAATGCGGCGCAGGATTCCTCCCTGCTGCGGCCCACATGGAGAGGAAGGCGTGTACCGAGTCGTGCTGTTCGCTGTGAAATCTCTGCCCATGTCGAGTCCTCATTCTGCCTGAGGCGCTTTGTCAGTGTCAATTTATTGAGGATTATTGTAGGGGCGGCCGCTCGCGGGCTCCAGCCGCCGGTCTTTAATAATAACGGTCGGCGGCTAGCCCGAATTACTCATGAAACGACTGTCTTTGTTGGGGGACGCGGTTTTAACCGCGCCCCCCTAATTGTAAAACCGAGCTTCGTGAATAAATCGGGCTAGAGGCCGCTGCTATCGTTTGCCCTCAACATTGCGCGGAAACGAATCGTTGGCTAGAATGAATCTTGGTGGCTGGCAAGTCCACACTCAGCCACCGCAAGAGCCTGCATTGCCCAAAAAACCCAAAGTTGCCATCGGCTCCGATCATGCTGGATTTGCGCTCAAAGAGGGCGTCCGCGAATATTTGCAAAGCTTGGGCTACGAGGTTGAAGACTGCGGAACGCATTCGGAGCAGCCGGCGGATTATCCCGATTACGCTAAAAAAGTAGGCGAGCGCGTGGCCGGCAAGTCTGCCGCTACTGGAATTGTCATTTGCGGCACGGGGCTTGGGGTGGCCATTGCGGCAAACAAGGTCTCCGGCATCCGCGCCGCTACCTGCAACAATACCTTACTGGCCCGCTTCGCGCGTGCTCACAATGATGCGAACGTGCTGGCGATGGGCGGACGCATTGTGGATTGTGCCCAAGCGGAAAAGATTTTGGACACCTGGTTTTCCACTTCATTTGCCGGCGGCCGGCACGAACAGCGCGTCGAAAAAATCACCGCGATTGAAGAGGCGCAATCCGAGGAGAAAACGTCATGAATTATCACGAATCCACGCGGCTGCGGCCGCTTGCCGGAGCCGACCCGGAAATTGCCCGCGCGATTGAGATGGAAACCGCGCGCCAGGAAAGCACCCTCGAGCTGATCGCTTCGGAAAATTTCGTTAGCCGGGCGGTGATCGATTCGGCGGGTTCTGTCATGACCAATATATATGCTGAGGGACTTCAGCATTAGCGCTATTACGGCGGCTGCGAGTATGTTGACGTGGCGGAGACGCTTGCCATCGAGCGCGCCAAGAAACTTTTCAATGCGGAGCACGCGAACGTCCAGGCGCACTCGGGGAGCCAGGCCAATCAGTCTGTTTATATGACGGTATTGAAGCCGGGCGATACGATCCTCGGCATGAACCTCGCGCACGGCGGCCATCTGACGCACGGCCATCCGCTGAATCTCTCGGGCAAGCTCTACCGAATTGTTCCTTATGGCGTGCGCAAGGACACGGAAACGATTGACTACGACGAGGTCGAGGCGTTGGCTTTGGAACATAAACCCAGGCTGATCCTCGCGGGCGCGAGCGCGTACCCGCGTGTCATCGATTTTGAGCGGTTCGCCTCTATTGCGAAAAAAGCGGACGCTGTGTTCATGGTGGATATGGCGCACATCGCGGGTCTGGTGGCCGCCGGGCTTCATCCGAGCCCCATTCCACACGCGGATTTTGTCACCACCACCACGCATAAGACGCTGCGGGGACCGCGGGGCGGCATGGTTTTCTCGAAGGCGCAATACGCTAAGGATCTGGATAAGACTACATTTCCCGGCATTCAAGGCGGTCCCTTGATGCACATCATTGCCGCCAAAGCGGTTTGCTTGCTTGAAGCCGCGCAGCCGGAATTCAGGGAGTATCAAAAGCAGATTCTACTGAACGCCCGTTTGATCGCGGAGACACTGGCGGCAAAAGGCTTTCGCATCGTCTCGGGTGGCACGGATACGCACTTGATGCTGGTGGATGTTTTCTCGCGCAAAGTCACCGGGAAACAAGCGCAGGAGGCTCTTGAACGGGCAGCGATCACGGTGAACAAGAACGCTATTCCGTTCGATGTGAACCCGCCAATGACGGCGAGCGGCATTCGGGTTGGAACTCCGGCGGTGACAACGCGCGGGATGAAGGAGCAGGAAATGCAGCTCATCGCCAGCTGGATCTCCGAGGTGTTGAACCATCTGGAAGATGAGCAGAGAATCGAACGCGTGCGCAGCGAAGTGCATGAACTTACCGGAAAGTTCCCACTCTACGAGGTCCGCCGTAGCGAGGTCGCGCAGTCGGTGGGCTAGAAGCTGGAGTGGCCGTCTCTAATTGCCGCTGGATCCCCACCCCTCACCCGGCTCGCTCCGCTCGCCCCCCTGCAAGGAGAGGGCAGGAACAATGTGAACAACAGCCCTCTCCCTTTTGGAGTCTGCGGAGTAACTGGCTGCGCCAGCGAGGAATCAATAAGTTACAAGAACGCCTCTGCTCGTGGGTGAGGGGTTCGTTCATGCTTTGCGGCTCCTTGAGGCGCCATAAAAGACCGCTCATACCTTCTTGCAGTACTTACACCGCAAACGGAACCTGATTCACCACCACCCAGTACAGGCCGAGCTGCTGGATAGCTTGCTGGAACTGCTCGAAATCCACAGGCTTTTGAATGTAGCTGTTGACGCCCAATTTGTAACTGGCGAGGATATCCTTCTGTTCCTTTGAAGAAGTCAGCGCGACGACTGGGATGCACTTAGTCCGTTCGTCTTCTCGAATGACTTTCAGCACTTCAAGGCCGTCCACTTTCGGCAATTTCAGATCGAGCAGCACGACTTTCGGCAAGGTCGCATCGCGGCCAGAATACGGCCCCTGTCGGAAAAGGAACTGCAGGGCTTCCTCGCCATCGCGAGCGATGTGGATGGTATTCGCTACTTTATTTTTCCGCAGAGCGTGGAGAGCCAATTCCAGATCGGCTGCATTGTCTTCCACGAGTAGAATTTCGACTGTTTCAGATATCATGATTGACCTCCTGCATTAAAGGCATTCCGGTGTTCCCCACACCGTGACCACCCGGTTTGAGGGTGAAATAGAATGTGGCGCCTTTGCCGATTTCCCCTTTGGCCCAGATACGCCCGCCGTGGTTCTGAATGATACGCCGAACGGTGGCCAGCCCCACTCCCGTCCCTTCAAATTCTTCTGCGCGATGAAGCCGCTGGAAAACGCCAAAGAGCTTGTTCTCATACTTCTGATCGAATCCGGCACCGTTGTCGCGGACGAAAAAAACGGTCTCTTCGGCATCAGTGTTTTGGCCGTTCTGACGGGACTGCCCCACCTCAATGACCGGGTGCTCCTGGTAGCGGGTATATTTCACCGCGTTCGAAAGCAAGTTGGCAAAAACTTGTTTGATCAGGCCCGGATCGCATTCGACCACCGGCAACGCTCCAAGCCGAAGGTTGATGGATCGCGCTTCAATTTCGGTCTGGAGGTCGTTGAGTACGAACTGAAGCAGATCATTCAGGTCAGTTGGCTTTTGGAACAACTCCTGCCGCCCGATCCGCCCCATGTTGATCAAATCATCGATCAGACGTCCCATGTTTCTCGCGCCTTCCTGAATCAGCTTCAAATACCGCTGGCCCGCGACGTCGATCTGCGCCTCATATTCATCGGAAAGAATCTTTGCAAACCCACTAATCTGCCGCAGCGGAGCACGCAGGTCATGAGAGACGGAATACGAAAATGCCTCAAGCTCTCTGTTGGCCCCCATGAGCTGCACGGTTCTTTCTTCCACGCGGCCTTCCAGTTCGTTATGCGCCTGCAGCAGCGCGCCATCGCGCACCTGAATCTGCGCCAGCATTTCGTTGAACGACTCCATTAAGACGCCGAGTTCGTCACGGCTGGGGATTGCGGCAATCCGCACCGAGTAATCTTTCTGATGCGAGATAATGCGCGCCATCTCTGCCAGGCGCACAACTGGCTCGGAGATGGTCCGGCGGAGGAAGGAGGACATCAACAGAACCGCCGCCATGCACGCAGCGAGAACGATCCCGGCGATCACAGCATCAGCCTTCAGCCGCTTGTTGAGTTGGCGCAGGTCGGTGCGAATCAAAACCGTCCCTGCGGGCTTGCCCCCAAAGACAATCTGTCGCTGTAGCACAAGGGTCCGGCCATTGAACCAATGTGCTTCGGTTTGCCCGCCCGCTACCCAACGAAGTGGCAGATGTCTCTCTCCGGGGCGATGCGGATATGCAACGAACAATTCGCCCGACGCGGTAAAAATCTCAGCGTCAATAAGGTCTGGCGCCGCTTTGAGAGCGGCCAGAGTATTTCCCGCCGAGCGAGGATCGTCGAAAAGCAGCGCGGATGCGCTGTTGAATCCGATAATTTGAGCTTGGATCGAGAGCGCCCGCACCATGTTCTGGCGAACCGAAATCACTTCGTAGGTGGCGAACGCGGCGCACGCCAGCAGCAGCGCGGCCGCGCTCACAAGCATGTTCATCCAGGTCAGCTTGGCCGTAATCGATGACGGCCGGTCAGTGAGCACGGTGGATCAGCCTCCGGACTGATCAAGCCCTTTGACGTTGACTGCGAGTTTCAGCAGTTGAGAGCTTAGGGCAAGGCCGGCGCTTTTTGCGGCGGCGAGGTTCACTTCAAAGCGCACCCGGTTATTTTGCAGAAGGAAGCCAACCATTCCCCCGCGTTCAATAAACTGGGGCATGTCGCTTACGGTGAGGACACCGGCGCTGCCCAGCGTGGAGAGCACATCATTCAGCGCAGCATCCTCAGAAGAACTTATAAAAAGAACGCGGCAGTTGCGGGCTTGTTCCGGCGTGGATACGCGGCGCGCGATCACGCTCAGGCCGTCGATGGCTTGGCCGCTAATCACCTGGTCAAGCGACCGGCCAAATGGGTCCATGCCCAGTACGCAAATAGGGAAGGTTGTATCCGCTTTGGCGCCGCCTTTCGCAGGCCATTGCACGAACCTGCCCAGGTTGTAAAGATAAGCGACCTTCACCTGGTATTCCGTTGGGACGCCTGCTTTAATTCCCAGGCCCGAAAGCGCGACCAGTAGGATCATCCCTGTCCCACCCTTCAGCAGGAGGCGGCAGCCTATGCAGCCCATGCGGCTAGTCCGGCGGGTTAGTTGGTCATGGCGAATGCGCCTCATCCAGTCAATACCTTCAATTGCCGTTAAGAGATTGCTCACCATTTCAAGGTGATTTTGCCGTAGGCGCTTCGCCTGATTTCGACGGTTAGCCCGGTGTTGTTAGTGAATTCTTCGTGTTCTGGTTGCAGAAGATTCTGCCCGGTCAACGAGAGTTCGAGGTGCTGAGTTGCGTGCCACCCCACATGCAGGTCAGCAGTGCCGTAAGCTGGAATCGACAAGGCGGGCAGCGCAGTAACGTAGCGGTAAGTCGGATCGAGATCAAAGTGTTTGGGCAGATTGAAAAGGGATTGAATTACAATCTGGCTTTGGGGGCTTGAACCTTCATCCGCAGTGGCGTAGCTGGTATCGATGAATCCGGGCCGCGCTCTCAGGTTCATATCAAGATAGGAGTAGGACCCCTTCAAATCCAACCAGCGTTCCGGTTTCCAATCCGGAGTAATTTCAAATCCGTCCGTGCTGCCCATCACTCCGTTGACATATGGGAACGGCAGAACCACGCGCAGCGGCGAAGTTTCAAAGAATGGCTGATTGACACCGTAGCTTTCGAGATCGTTGTAGTCGTTATGAAACGCCGCAATATCCAGATATAGCTTGGGCGCGAGCAGACTGCGATAGCCTGCTTCATAGCCCTCCATTTGTTCGGAGAAGAACTGGCCGCTGCCCAGAATCCTCAGATAAATTGGAAGAGGCTGCGCTGTTAGGAATCCCGTCAGTTGGAGACCCTCGTCAATGTCCGCCGGAGTACGGACGGCGCGAGTGACGGCTGTCCATAATGCTTGCCGGGGCCGGGGTGCCCACAAGAGCCGCGCGCTGGGCTCGAGTTCGAAGCCGGTGTAGTTGTCATGCACAATCTTCGATCCCACCGTCAGCCAGAGACGGTTTTGGACGACCGTGATTTCATCCTGAGCAAATCCTGTGTAGAGGCTGTCGGTGGCGTGATGGGGGAGGATGTCGATCGTCGGCACGAACTGAGTGTAGTTTCTAGGATTCAGGTCAATCCCAAATCCCCAGAGAAAGTCTT
>DASZAA010000336.1:0-5420 GCA_035945615.1 Terriglobia bacterium | reverse complement strand
CTGGAACGAGGATAGAAAATGACCAAAGGCCGCATGGAAGCTTTTAGCGATGGCGTGATCGCCGTCATCATCACGGTCATGGTGCTGGAAATGAAATCCCCGCATGGAGTCAGCCTAGCGGCCCTGCGGCCAGTGATTCCGGTTTTCCTGAGTTATGTTCTAAGCTTCGTTTACATCGGTATCTACTGGAACAACCATCATCACCTGCTGCACGCAACCCAGCGCGTCAATGGCTCAACTCTGTGGGCCAACCTGCATCTGTTGTTCTGGCTGTCCCTCGTTCCATTCGCAACCGCCTGGATGGGAGAGAACCACTTCAGCCCCTGGCCGGTGGCGTTGTATGGGATCATCCTGCTCATGGCGGGAACTGCTTATATCATTCTCACTAAGGCGCTCATTGCCCTGCATGGAAAAGACTCAACATTAGCAACATCCATCGGCAAAGACGTGAAAGGCAAGATTTCTTTCGTCATTTACGTGGCAGCGATTCCGTTGGCATTCGCCCAAATCTGGGCCGCGTGCGCTTGCTACATCCTCGTGGCCCTTATTTGGCTGGTACCCGACCGCCGGATCGAAAAGGCGCTCGCTCAATAAGAGCCAACGAACAGGCGATTATCTAGGCAATATGGCGTAGTTGCTTGCCTAATCCAAGGTTTTGCATTCCGCAGGCAGAGTAAAATTCGCGTAGGGCATGTAAGCCAGCCGCAGCTTTCTGCTGGCGTCGGCAACTGCGCTGCGCAGGACGGATTCCGGGTCTGCTGTGGGGATGAGGTGGCATCTGCGGACGAACGATTCAGGCAAGCTCGAGACCAGAAAAATGCGGAACTGCTCCCCCAGCCGGACAACCCAATATGCTTTGTGGCCGCCCACCACGAAATTTGAGCGCAGCTCTGCCGCCATCTCTGCTGAAGACGGATATCTTGCCACCCACTCTTCAAATGCCCGGATGCCCGCTCCATCGGGGCATTCGGCGAAGTAAATCAGCGTTCCTCCGGGCCGCAGGGCGCGAACGGCGTTTTCCAGGCCCTTGTGCGCCTGGCGAAGGTCAATATCCACCGGAAAACCCCCGGCGGCGGCAACAACAACGTCATAGGGTTTGTCTAAATTTACCCCGTAGACCCGGTCTACCATTTCGCATCCGGCTCGATGCGCCAAGTCGTAATGACCCGCAAACACCTCCACCAGTTCGCCCTGCGGATTGAGCACGACGTTCAAGAGAAAATCCGGGTCGAACATCCGGCAGGCCTCAAGCAGATCTTCATGCGCGGGGTTGCCGTCGAGCAGGCCAGAGCGGCTGCGAGGGTCGAGAATGTATTTGTGATTAAATGTGGTCGTTTCGGCGCCCGCAACGCCTGGGATCAAACTTTTGCGGCCCCCGCTATATCCGGCAATAAGGTGATAGATAATCTCGCCGGTAAGGATCACTTTGTCCGCTTCGTAGACGCGCCGGTTAACCCAGACTTCGTTTCCGCGGCTCGTCTGCCCGATGCACACAAGTTGGTTGCGGTCGAAGCAATCGTGATCAAACATCTGAATGCGCCGCGCAATCTCATCGCTCACAATGGCGCGCTGTTCTTCAGGCGTTTGACGGCGGTGAATGCCCAGCGCAAAGACGATGAAAATGTCTTGATCTTGGATTCCCGCATCGTTTAGCTCATCAATCAGAACGGGAAGAAACAGGTTGCTGTGGACGAGGCGCGTAACGTCGTTGACCAGCACAGCCACCCGATCCCCGGCGCGGACGGTGGCCCGCAGCGGCTGCGTTCCAATAGGATTCCGCAACGCCGCCATGATTGCGGCTTGCGGCTGAGTGAGGGGTGGCACACGATTAGGCTCTAGCGTGTCGAAATGCACTCCGTCTGGAATAACCAGCGAACGGGATGACCGCCCATAACGTAATTGTAAATGGCTCATATTAATCCAATGAAGGCGCGGCGCAGGATCATGCCGGCAAATCCTCATCACCGGTGGCAGCGTAAAGAGAGGGGCGAATCGGACGCGCGGTAGCCTCATCGGTATGAAGGATGCAATCCGGGTGCTCTTGCAAAAGGGTGCAGGGATAATCCGTGGTGGGATCCTGAAGCATAGCAATGCGCAGCACCGTGCGATGGCGCTCGCCCCCAGCCAGATATAGACGGATGCGCCGGGAAGACAAAATATCGCTCATGCCGAGCGTGACCGCCATTGGGGGGACCGAAGCGCAACTGCCCCCCGCGCATTGCAAGCTCTGTGCAATAATCGAGTCATCTCCCAAAGCCACAACCCGAGTGCTAGAGTTTCTGAGTTGGTCGAGCGTCACGCGGAACCATCTCGAGATGGGCGGCTCGTTAAATGCGACGTGGCCATGGTAGCCGATGCCTCCAAAACAGGTATCAACGCCCCCCACTTCTTTGATTTTTTCACTAATCGCGTCCGGCGCGAACGGACTCGGAAAATGAGTGTGATCTGGAAGCGGCCTCAAATCTGAGGTCAGCTTGCCAAACACCTGCGAGCGCATGAACCCCTCGAAGCTGAAAGGGTGATCCAGCGGCAGCGGCCGCCCTTGCCAATCCAGAAATTCATCCATCTGGAAAGTGAACACATTTCGCCAGCTTATTTGCTCGCGATTACAGATCGTAACGAGCTCGCGATATTGCGCCACCGGACCGACGGGAAGAATCCAGCGAAGGGCTTCATTTCGTTCGTTGCGGAGCTGGATTTCGTCCGCCATGTCACGCGCCATGGAATAGATCATGGAAGGAACGTCTGGATAAAGGCGGCACTTGAGCTTGCCAACGCGCAGCATCTCCGAAGTTGGAAGAGACAGAAGTTCCTGAAGGTTCATCGGGGAAGCTCCGGCTTTTTTCGGGGGTGAATTCATGATGTGTTTCACCTATTGCAAAAGCGAGTCTATCTCGGTAAATGGCAGCGTCAAACCGTTCCAATGGAACGGCAATATTTGGCGTTGACATCGCCACCAGATTGATATTCTATATATCACGCAGAGGTGAAGATGTCCACCACACGAAGAGAATTCCTGGGGCGCGCGGCGGCGCTGGCAGCCGCTTCCCTATCGGCGGCCGGTTCGCTGCCTGGCGCTTCGGAGCCTGCCGCGCGGATACGTCTTGGATCGCAGACCAATGCCTGGGGCGTGCCCATTACTGGCTACAGTCACTTGATGCACATCCTGGATATGCTGGCGCAGCTCGGCTATCAGGGCTTTGAGACCAACTTCAAAACTGTTGCCCCGTTTGCTGAGCGCGCAACGGACCTTGGACGCGCGTTCGAGGCCCGCCACATCCGCTTTGTAGCGCCCCACAACGGTTCAACCCTTTACGATAAGAATACAGCAGCCGCCGAAATTGAGGGCTTTCGCCGCACGGCTGCCATTAGCGCCCAGATGGGAGCGATTTACTTCATCGTTAGCGGCCGGAGATTGCCACACTCTGCAGGCAAACTTGATCAAGACGCCGTCAGCGTATGGACGGATTCTTTAAACCAGCTTGGCCGAGTTGTGAAGCAAGAAGGGTTGAAACTCTGCTATCACAATCATTCGCAGGAATTCCTGGACCATCCTTCGCAAATGAGCTTCTTCTTCCGTGGCACAGACCCAGAGCTGGTCTGGCTCAATTTTGACGATGGTCACGCTTACGGCCTGATCTCCAGCGTGGCCGAATTTTCAGCCGAACATTTCCGTCGCATCGCCATCTATCATTTCAAAGATATGAAGCACGGCGCGGGCGGGAGGGTCGTCGAGACCGCGATGGGTGCTGGGCAGGTTAACCTGAAGGGGATGGTGGCTCCCCTGATTCATAGCGGCTGGAGCGGCTGGCTCGAAGCCGAAGAGGATTTCGCCTATCCCAGAGTCATCGATGATCCAGAGGGGGTCTTGCGGCAGTGGATTACGTATACACGTGGCCTGATTACGCCTCGCTAAGCTGCAGCGGCTGCTGCTATTGCAAATCGCCGTCGCTGACTGATGGCGCTCCTTATAGCATCACAGGAGCATCAGGCATCTCGCCCACCAAAGGCAGAGCATACCGGACATAGCTCGGATCAACAAGGCTGCGCTTGAGATACTGCGAATTGAGCTTTTTTTCCCGGTTGGCCACTGAGCTTAACGGAACTAGCCGGTAACTGCATTTATAGGGACCGGACCGGGGCCGGTCAAGCGCGACCATCACATCCGAGTGCTCTGCGAGCGCCGCGCGCGCGGCTGCTTGCCCAGCCTCGTAAGCTTCCATCCAGTCGGTTTCGGAGCGGCAGGCGGTGAGTGCGCGGCACAGCAAGCCAGGCTTCTCGCTGCGCGCCCGCACTTTAAGATTTCGCGTGATGAGCGCCGCGAGGGAAATGGAACAATTTCCCGCCAACACTCGGCCCTTGGCATCGCGGGCGCTGCCGCCCGAAGCTCCGATCATGCGACCCGATTTATCGCGCAGCCCCTCCGCCACCACGCCCACGGCCCAGCCTTGCGCTGTCAGCAGCCGGTCAACACGTCCCAGAAATTCCTGCGGGTCAAAGACGATTTCCGGGACGTAGACAAAGTGCGGCGGCGCGTCCTTCCTGTACCGCGCAAGCATCGAAGCCGCTGCCAGCCAGCCCGTGTTCCGGCCCATCACTTCGATAATCGAAACGGGGGAAGGCAGGGATTGCTGGTCCAGGCCAATATCATGCACCGCTTGGGCCACAAATCGCGCAGCGCTGCCGAAGCCCGGGCAGTGGTCGGTTTCGCAGATGTCATTGTCCACAGTTTTGGGAACGCCCACGGTGATGAGATCGTAGGCGTGCTTCCTTGCGGCATCCGCAATTCGCAGAGCCGTGCCCATGGATCCGTTTCCGCCAACGTAGAAACAATATCGGATCTCCCGCCTGCGGCAAAAATGAATGAATCGTTCGATATCCTCCTCAGTAATAATTCCGCGGAAGCTCCTAATGTAAGAGCCGGACTGCTGGGCCGCGCGGATGAGCGTGCTGTGAGGTACTTTCAGCATGTCCACGCAGCGGACCTGAGCCATGCCGGCCAAGCCGCCGATAGACGCCCAAAATCGTTTCACTCCATTTCCACGGACGCCATCGATAAGACCAAGAAGGCTTGAATTGAGGACCGCCGTCGGCCCGCCGCCATGACTTACAACCGCATTGCCCATTACAATTGCCATTTTGATCTTCTCCAGAATGGTCATTCTCGCGCATTTGATCTTGACAGGAATCTGACATCTGATATATTACACTTCTTTCCCCGGCGAGCCGGGTAAGTGGCGGCTATTAATTATAATCTGGAGGCAGGAATGAGGCACTTTTTGATGCACGACAGCCGCGACAATGTGGGCGTCGCGGTGGTCGATATCAAGGCGGGCGAGACCGTTACCGGCGCTTCGCTGGACGGCGCAACCAAGCGGGAAATTGCCGCGCTCGAAGATGTGCCGCTCGGCCACAAGATT
>DASZAA010000335.1:0-3166 GCA_035945615.1 Terriglobia bacterium | reverse complement strand
GGCGCGTTGACGCCCACGGAGGTGATTGCCACCTGGCAGGCGGGGGCCGACATGGTCAAAGTATTTCCCTGCGGGCCGGTCGGCGGTCCGAAATACATTAAAGCTCTGAAAGGGCCATTGCCGCAGATCGATTTCGTCCCGACAGGAGGCGTCACGCTGCAAACCGTCCCCGAATATATCAAGGCGGGCGCGGCAGCCGTAGCTGTGGGAAGCGAATTGCTCGATTTGAAGGCTTTGCGTGAAGGCAAGCTGGAAGTGATTACGGAACTGGCGCAGAAATTTCAGGATGCAGTCCGCGAGGGAAGGCAAGCTTGAAAGAAGCAACAGCCGCCCGCAAAGGAGCTATACGCACGCTATAAGCCGGCGACGTTTGATTCTGTAGCGGCGGGCAAAGTCTGTAAGTAACCGCCGGTCTTTACTATTAAAAGCCGGCGGCAGAGGCCGCCGCTACAGCCAATGACCGTCGCTAACTTATGGCGCTCTGTATAAGGCGCAAAGAGATCGCAAAAAGTTTTATTTTTCTTACTGGAGGCACCGATGAAAGGTAAATCGTTTCGCGGCATTATGCTGCTGATCTGCGCCCTGGCAGCCGTATCGCTGGCTGCGCAGACGCCTATGCCGGAGCTTGTGCATAACGGATCGAAATATCAGTTTATGGTAGACGGCCAACCGTATCTGATGCTCGGCGGGCAGGCTCACAACTCGAGTGCATCCAATCCTAAAGACCTTAACCCCGTTTGGAACTCGATGACGGTCATGCACGCCAACACGGTGGAAATACCCATTTATTGGGAGCTGATCGAGCCTCATCAGGGTCAATTCGATTTCCACACCATTGACGATATTCTCCAGGGCGCGCGCGCTCACAATCTGCGCGTGGTACTGCTCTGGTTCGGCACCTGGAAAAACGGCAACATGAGTTACACGCCCGCCTGGATTAAGGAAGATACGGCGAAATACTTCCGCGTGCGCGACGAGACAGGCCAACCGATCGGCGTGCTCTCGCCGTTTTGCACGGCGGCGCGCGAAGCCGACGCTACCGCCTTCGCCGCGGTGATGGGGCACCTCAAAAGCGTGGATTCCACTCAGCACACCGTCATTATGATGCAGGTTGAAAACGAAACCGGGCTGTACGGGTCCGACCGCGACTACTCTCCCGCAGCCACGCGCGCCTATGAATCCAACGTGCCGTCGAAATTGATGGCCTACATCGAGACTCATCGCGGACATCTGATGCCGGCACTCGAGTCGGCATGGGCTGCGAACGATCATCGCCAGAGCGGAACCTGGCATGAAGTCTTTGGCGATCTTGCGCCGGAAGCGTTCAGCGCCTGGTACGTTTCCAGTTATGTGGATGCTGTCGCCGCTGCTGGAAAGCAGGTGTATCCGCTGCCCATGTATTGCAACAACTGGCTGGCAGGCCAAGGCGTCGCGCGCGCCGGGGACTGGCCGAGTGGAGGGCCTACTGTTCACGTACTCGATGTGTGGAAAGCGGCCGCGTCACACATCGATATTCTCGCGCCGGATATCTACGCTCCCGAATGGCTCGAAACCGCCACGGCTTTCCATCGCCTGGACAATCCCCTTTTCGTTCCAGAAACTGCTTTTATTCCTTCGTATGCCGCCTATGCCTATGCGGACTTTGCCGAGTTTAACGGGATAGGCTTCTCCCCATTTGGCATTGATAACGGTGTGGAGAACGGAAAGTTGAGCCCAAGCGGCGCGGCGCTCGCCGAGTGCTATCAGGTGCTTCAGCCGCTGCTTCCTTTGATTGAAAAGTACCAATACACGGGCAAACTGTTTGCCGTTGTCCAAGGCGTGGACAACGCCAACGCTATCTTTCTCGGCCATGAGCTGGCGGCCATCGCCACGTACACTCCCCAGTACAGGTTTGTGCTGCCGCCCGCCGCAACGGGCCGTATGGCGCCCAGAGGAGGCGGCATTATCATTGAACTAGCGCCGGATGATTACATCGTGGCTGGCTCAGGATTCCGTCTTGATTTTAGGAATCTCACCGGCCCAGCGCGCAGTCCGGAGTTCCTGTCCATCGAACAGGGAACCTTCCACGGAACCGAATGGGCGCCTGAGCGGCGATTGAACGGAGACGAGCAGCACGTGAGCCTCTTCAGGTTTCCGGGCGTTCTGCGGGTGAAGCTGCAGAAGTAGAGCCGGGTTTTATGCCTGGCATAAACTGCCGTAACCCGGATTATCGAAATTGCCCTTGAGAGGGGAGCGGGGTTTTAATCCAGCCAAACATGCGAACTTCTATACTTCTCGTTTCGCGCCATGTGCGGCTTGTTCGAACAAGCCACTCATGACGCAAAACGTAGATATTCGGCTGAACGCGCCTAACGGCGCGGTTAAAACCGTGTTCCCTGATGGCGAAGACGACCTTCGTGAATAATCCGGGTTATAGCGCGGCGCTACAAGAGAAATCCATGAGGGCGGCATTGCTTACCGGCGTTCGCGGGCTTGAAATTGGCGATCTGCCGGAACCGCGGATTGCCAGTCCGCGCGATGTGTTGCTACGCGTGGATGCCGTCGGCGTCTGCGGCTCGGACCTCCATTATTATACGCATGGCGGCATCGGCGCTCAGCGAATCACTTATCCAGAGACAATCGGCCACGAGTGCGCTGGAACGGTGGTGGACGTGGGGACGGGCGTCGCCCATCTGAGGGTGGGATCGCGAGTAGCAATTGATCCCTTAATGCCGTGTGGCCAGTGCGACCAATGTTTGGGCGGACGGGCGCATACCTGCCGCAAGCAGAAGTTCCTGGGGTGCCCGGGACAAGCATCGGGGGCGCTCGCCGAGTTCCTGGTTATGCCGGAAGAGTGCTGTTACCCGGTCCCTGATTCCATGAGCATGGAGCAGGCGGCGATGGTTGAGCCTTTTTCAATCGGCCTTTACGCTGCGCGCATGGCGGGGGTCGAAGACGGAGCGAAGGTTGCAATTTTGGGCGCGGGTCCGATTGGACTTTCGGTGCTGCTCGTTTGTCTTGCGCAAGCGCAATGCACTGTCTATGCTACTGATCTTCTCGAAGCGCGACTTCGTATGGCGATGAAGCTGGGCGCGGCCTGGGCGGGCAATCCGCTTGAATCGGATGTGGTGGCGGAGGTCGAAAAGAAGGAATCGCTTGGGGTTGATTTCGCCTTTGAATGCGCGGG
>DASZAA010000334.1:0-8684 GCA_035945615.1 Terriglobia bacterium | reverse complement strand
GGAGTCGGGAACGGGGTTCGGAATTCTGGCCATCGTGATTTCGTATCTACCCGTTCTATACGGCTCGTTTTCCGAGCGCGAGGTGAACATCTCCCTGCTCGACGCGCGCGCCGGCTCGCCGCCGACGGCAGGAGAACTCCTACGGCGCCACGCCGCCCCCGAACATTCCGCCGCGCTCATCGAATATTTGCAGGAGTGGGAGCGTTGGTCAGCGGAGCTGATGGAAAGCCACCTCTCTTATCCGATTCTATGTTTTTTCCGCTCGCAGCACAGCAACCAGTCCTGGATCGCGGGGCTGACAACCATCCTCGACGCCAGCGCCTTTCTGATGGCCTACGGGCCGGAGCGCGTCCGCTTTCAGGCCCAGCTTACCTACGCGATTGCGCGCCATGCGGTGGTGGATCTTGCAGTAGTCGTTGCCGCCCCGCCGCAGCCGCCCGCCGCCGACCGGCTGCCTGCTGATGATTGCGGGCGCCTGCTCGAATCACTTGCCTCGGCCGGAATGGCGCTCGATACCGGCGGTGGAGAAGAGGCACTTGAGAAGCTTCGTCGCGCTTACGAACCCTATCTCGTCGCACTTTCCAATCGATTCCTCATGCCGCTTCCCACCTGGCTCCAAAGCCAGCAGTCGCTCGATAACTGGCAGCGAAGCGCCTGGGATGTAGTGGCGCGAAAGTCCGCCGTGCGCAGAAGCAGGTATAAAGCGTTGAAAAATGATGGGGGGTGAATACATTTGTGATTGAGCGATTGATTCATCAGGTCATTGAACCATTAAAATCTTTCCCGTCGCTCATTGCGTATTACCTCTGAACACAGTCATCGCATTAAGGGCCGTCATTCAATGACTCAATAATTCAATCATCTGTTGGCTCAACGTCGCAATCTAATCTACCGGAGCTTAACCATGCCTTCTGCCACCCCGCCTGCCGCCGCCATATTCGATATGGACGGCGTGCTGGTCAATAGCAACCCCGTTCACGTGACCAAGTGGATTGACTATCTCAAAGAGCGCAATGTTCCTTTTGTCGCTGAAGAGGTTCCGCAAAAAATTCTTGGCCTACATAATGACGATGTTTTCCGTGCGTATTTTGGGGATTCAATGAGCCCCGATGATATACGCCAAGCGGGCGAGGAATTGGAGGCGCGCTTCCGCGAAGTCTTCCGGCCCCAGGCGCGGCCGCTGCCCGGCGTTGTCGCGCTGCTCAACGAATTGCAGTCGGCAGGCATCCCCATGGCGGTTGCAAGCTCCGGCATCCGGTCGAATGTCGAATTCATGGTGGACGTTTTGGACATTCGTTCCTTCTTTCAGTTTCTGATCACAGGCGATGATGTGCGCGCTCACAAGCCCGACCCTGAAATTTACTTGAAAGCGGCGGTCAGCCTGGGCGCAGAGCCCTCGCAGTGCGTGGCCTTTGAAGACTCGTTCGCCGGCATCGGAGCGGTGAAGAATGCGGGCATGAAATGCGTTGCCATCGCCTCAACGTTTCTCTCTGATGAGCTGCGCCGCCGAACGCAAGCCGATTTGATCGTTCCGGGATTCGAGGAACTTTCCCTCGAAACACTCCGTTCTCTGTTCATCCACGCGGAATCTCCGGTGCGAGACTGATTCTGCCGGGGTAGCCACAATTAACTTGTATTTGTGTTAATCGTGGGTTTGCTCATCGATAAAAGCTTTTGATTGGAAAAGCGCCAATCGTGGCAACCACACGAATGGACATAAATCCGCGATGACCGATACTGTAGCGGCGGAAGCGGCCGCTGCTACATCGTTTCTTGGCAACCTGCTAGAATCATTTCAGCCGGGCTTCTAAAATTGACCTCCGGCTTCGGCATCTTTCAGGTGCGCATGGCAAAAGCCGATTGTCCAAAATGCGAGGGCACAGGTTGGAAGCCCATCGAGAGCGATGGCGTCCGCCGCGTAACGCGCTGCGACTGCGTGGAAGCACAGCACTCGGGAAAGCTGCAAATGCAATCCCGCATTCCAAAGCGGTACGAGCAGTGCGCGTTCGAAAACTTCGATATTCTCAAGGACCGTCTGACGGGCCAACCCAACAATTATCTCGCCGCGGCAAAATTAAATGCGCAAAAATTCGTCGAAGAGTATCCCCTGGAAGTGGGCCTCCTATTTTCGGGATCGACGGGCGTAGGCAAAACCCATCTTGCCGTTGCCGTCATCCGCGAGCTCATCATGTCGAAGAATGTTCCGTGCCTTTTTTATGATTTCCGGGACCTGCTGAAAGCCATCCAGGACAGTTGGAACCCGGTTTCGCAGAACTCTGAGTTGCGCGTCTTGCAGCCTGTCCTCGACGCTGAAGTGCTTATGCTCGACGACGTGGCGGCGCTCAATCCAGGCGATTGGATAAAGGATACTCTCGGCCACATCATTAACTCCCGCTACAACCAGAAGCGCACAACTTTGATTACCACCACTCTGCCCTTTGGAGACATGGCGCCGCGCGGCGAGACTCGCCTGCGGGGCAGCGAATCTGTCCCAAGCATGGAAAAATCTCTGGCTCAATATGGCGTCACCTTCCAATCGCGGCTGTATGAAATGTGCAAGGTTATCGAGATGAAATCGGACGATTACCGCAAAGCGATTAAACAGGCGGCGTGGAGATTTCATAGCGAATAGAGTCCGCGTGGGGAATGCGTTGAGAGTGCAGTTTTTCTCATTTTGGATTTCTAATTTGGGAAAAGCCGTAGAGTTTTAACCGCAAAACTCCGCGCTATGAAGACCGGCGGCTTGCTCAGGGGCACGGTTGAAACCCCGCCATCCTGACCGCCGCGCCGACTCATGAAAAACCCTCATGGAAGACCCAAGCCCCAGCCTGCCAGATATGATCCGCCCAGCGTCTCCCAACCCAGAGATCGCATTGCAATTTTCGGCGCCGTTTAATCCGGCCCTCGAAACGGATTTTGACCGCTTCCCCGCAGCGCCCGCAGTTTTCGCGCTTTTTCCGGGCGATGAATCGGTCTCGGCTCGCCCGTATCTAAGCCAAGCGCGTGATCTGCAGCGCCGCCTGCGCCGCCTGCTTGGACCTCTCAGCCCCCGCCGCTTAAATCTGCGCGATGTCACGCGGCGAATTGAATATCAGAGGGTAGGCTCGGCCTTTGAAGCGCAGTGGATGCTCTACCAACTCAACCGCTGCTATTACCCGGACCAGTTCCGTCGCAGGCTGCGGCTCAAGCCGCCCTCTCTGGTGAAGGTCAAACTGCGCAACCGCTTTCCGCGCTGCTATCCGGCGCGCCGCATGAGTGCCGACGGCTCGCTCTACTACGGTCCTTTCCCCACGAGGACCTCCGCAGAACGGTTCACCTCTGAGTTCCTGGACCTCTTCAAAATGCGCCGCTGCGTGCCGGACCTCGATCCTGACCCTTCACACCCCGGCTGCATCTATTCGCAGATGAAAATGTGCCTTGCGCCGTGCTTCCAAGGCTGCACGGACGAGGAATATCAGGAGGAAACCCGGCGCGTCATCGTTTTTCTCGATTCGGGGGGCGAAACGCTGGAGAGTGACCTCGAAGCCGAGCGAAGCTGCGCGTCCGAAAATCTCGAATTTGAGCTGGCCGCTCGCGCCCATCGCAAACTCGAAAAGGCGCGTGAGGTGATGCGGATGCGGCCTGCCCTCATAAAACCCATTTCGCGTTTGCACGCCGTCATGCTCCTTCCTTCCGCAGAAGCGAAAGCGGTGGTATTTTTCCGCGTCGTAGCAGGTGAAATTCGCGGCCCGGTTTCCCTTTCGCTCGCCGAAAATGTCTCCTCGCCCGTTCCTCTTGACCAGCGGCTTCAGGCTTTGCTCGAATCGCTCGCCAGCCCAGCGGCGCTCCCTGCAGAGTTCTCGGCTGCGCAGGCCACGCCTGCAAGTGTGGACAAGGCTGGAAATCCGCCGCTTCCTCCCTGGGAGCATCTCAGCCTCCTTGCCCGCTGGTATTACAGCAGTTTCCGCTCCGGGGAATTCATGCTGATTCCCGACAGCCAAGCCATTCCCCATTCCCGCTTGATCAAGCTGTGCAGAAAGATCGTGGACGGCAATCACTGACCTGCTTTTCCTTCAATTCTGTTCTGTAGCAGTCCTGTCTGGCCGGCCAGGTATAGTAAAAACTAGTGGTGAGATGCCGCCGCTACGCCTTGCGGCTGGGCCGGAGTCGACAGAGTCCCCAAAACCAGTTTCATTATATAAGATACGCAATATCAATAAGGTAGTGAAATAGCCGAACTTTTGTTCGACCCTTTAAAACTGGCAGTGGCGACCGCTAAAATATTTGTTAGAAAGGGGATAGCAAAAACAAAGAAGTTGTGTTATTCTAACTGTGCAGTTTATGTTCGCAGTGCAGACGTGCATCTCCGTGAGTAAAACCCCACCCTCCAGGGTCAATCCAACCTTGCGATGTGTTTTACCGCAGTATCTCGGACTACCCAGCCGTCGCCGTGTCTATAAATTGCTAATTCACATTAAAGGATGTCTTTTCGCATGAAGGAACAAGGAACAGTGAAGTGGTTTAACGCTGCAAAGGGCTATGGGTTCATCCAGCGCGAGAGTGGTGATGACGTATTTGTCCACTATTCAGCGATTCAGGGCGACGGTTACCGTTCGCTCGAGGAGGGAGCCAGGGTCAGCTTCGAGGTTAAAAAGGGTCCCAAGGGTTTGCAAGCCGATAACGTCGAGCGAGCTTAGTTTAGAAGCATTCGAGGGCGGTTCAGCTTGGGCCGCCCTCGAATGCCGGTTTCCCAACGATCATCCCTTAGTTCTCCCGGCCCCTCGTATAATCGCGTTTCTGCGGGACTTGAGTATAAAGCTGCCAGCCGGCGCATTCGTGACGCGCGAGTTTTTTGACTTATACCTCTAAAAAGGAGACGTTTATTATGACTCTTAAAACCGGTCAATATATTCGGCATTCAAAATATGGGTGTGGCACCATTGTCGAGCGCGATGAGAGCCGCACGGTCGTGGACTTCGACACGGCCGGCGTGAGGAAGTTTGTCACTGCCATCGCCATTTTTGAGATCGCGGAAGGCGTCGCCCCCAAAAAGAAGCGTGCCACCGCCCGGCGCCGCGTAAAGGCCGTCGCCCAGCAAGCCTCGTAACTCTCCTTCGCTGTCATCTCACGATTCTGTTGTATTCCTCTTAAAAATAAAGCTAGGGCGCTCATCGAGGGCGCCCCCGCGTGTCCGGAGGTTATAGCGCAGGGTCCATTTTTAGATCCTGGGTCAGTTTGCCGAATACAAAAAAGCCGCAGCGTTGAACTGCGAACGCTGCGCTACGAAGAGCCCACTCGTAACCATGCGACTCCTTTCCGTCCGCTTTTCTTGATGCCTCCTTTGCCGGTACGCTACAATCCAATTATGCGAGCGAGTCATTCGCTTGCGAGCAAACGCAATGCAGGCGCTCACGGGACGATCCGTCAATTTCATGTGCGTACGGCTCCGTTATGGCTCTTCGGCTCTCCCCAAATCCCGCCAAATCACGGAAAGCGGAGTTGACGCCGGACGAAAACGGCCAGATCAACCCTGAAGGACAGGTGAGCACGTTAAGCCCCATAGTCGCCTTAGGCCCATTAGGCTCGTCAAGCCAGGGTGGACTGGCACCTACGCGCGTCGTCATCACGCAGGTCGAACCCCAGCTTGAGGGCGGACGCTTTCCAATTAAGCGGATCGTGGGTGATAAAATCGCCGTCACAGCGGATATCTTTGCCGATGGGCACGACGTTCTCGCCGCTGTGCTTCGTTATCGAAAAAAAGGGCATGAATCGTGGGCGGAAGCGCCCCTGAGCGAACTTGGCAATGACCGCTGGGCGGGAGAATTCGTGGCAGTCAGCCCAGGGCTTTATGAATATACGATTGAAGCTTGGGTTGACCATTTTAAGTCATGGCGGCGCGATCTCGCCAAACGGGTTGATGCCGGCCAAGTAGCTTCTTCGGACTTACTCATGGGCGCTTCGTTGATTGATCAGGCCAGCCAACGAGCTTCCCAGACCGGTGTCGAGGAGGACGCTGCGAAGTTGCGGAACGTGGCCTCGCAGCTTCGCGCGCAAGCCCAGATTGCGAGTGATTTCGCGGGCGAATCTGGACAGCCCCCGGCACTAGCCCTTCTTGGCGAAGATCTGACCGCGGAGATTGCTCAGTATCCCGACCGCAGCTCCTCGTGCGTCTACGATCCGCCGCTGTTCGCCGTGGTGGACCGCGAGAAGTCAGGTTTCAGTGCATGGTACGAAATGTTTCCGCGTTCCTGCGCTCAGGTTCCTGGGAAACACGGAGCGCTGACGGATTGCGAAAGCCGCCTGCCTTACGTTGCCGCTATGGGATTCGACGTGCTTTATCTCCCACCGATTCATCCCATCGGCCTCACCCATCGGAAGGGAAAGAACAACTCGCCAATTTGCCAGCCGGACGACCCGGGAAGCCCGTGGGCAATTGGCGCGGCGGAGGGAGGCCACACATCGGTCCATCCGCAACTGGGAACGCTCGAAGATTTTGTGCATCTTGTCGCTGTGGCCCGCGAACATGGCCTCGAAGTTGCTCTCGATATCGCCTACCAGTGTTCGCCGGATCATCCCTGGGTGAAGGAACACCCGGAATGGTTCCTCCACCGGCCCGACGGAAGCATCCAATACGCGGAGAACCCGCCCAAGAAATACCAGGATATTTATCCGCTTAATTTCGAATGCAAGCAATGGAAAAGCCTCTGGGAAGCCCTGCGCGACGTGGTACTTTTCTGGGCTGCGCAAGGGGTGTGCATCTTCCGCGTTGACAATCCGCACACCAAACCTTTTGCGTTCTGGGAGTGGCTGATTTACGAAGTCAAGCTCCAAGCGCCTGAAGCGGTTTTTCTCGCTGAGGCATTCACGCGACCCAAGGTCATGCAGCGTTTGGCAAAAGTTGGGTTCTCGCAATCTTATACGTACTTCGCCTGGCGAAATACGAAATATGAACTGACGGAATATTTCACTGAGCTCACCCAAACGGAAATGCGGCAGTATTTCCGGCCTAACCTTTGGCCGAACACGCCTGATATCTTGACAGACTACCTGCAACATGGCGGTAAGCCGGCCTTCATGGCGCGCCTGGTGTTGGCCGCCACGCTTGGGGCTAACTATGGAATTTACGGTCCGCCCTTTGAGCTTTGCGAAAATGTTCCGCTCGCCCCTGGCAAGGAAGAATATCTGAATGCGGAAAAATATGAGATCCGGCATTGGGACTTGAATCAGGCCGGCAGCCTGAGCACGCTGATCTCGCGGGTCAATTGGGCGCGCCGCGAACATCCAGCCTTGCAGCGCGATCTTGGATTGCGCTTTCATTCTACCGACAATAACCAGATCATCGCCTACACGAAAACTACGGAAGACGGTTCGAATGTCATGCTGATGGTTGTGAACCTTGATGCGTATAACATGCAATCTGGCTGGGTGACTTTGGCGCTAGAATTGCTGGGTCTCGACCCTCACGATCCATACCAGGTGCACGATCTGTTGACGGACGCGCGCTATGTCTGGCAAGGTCCGCGGAACTTCGTGCAGCTTGACCCGAAAAACATTCCGGCGCACCTCTTCCATGTGCGCCGTCGCCCGGTGTGAAGAGTTCTTTTCATGCTTTGCCCGTGTCGTAAGCCTCTATGACGACGGTTTGTAGCGCGGCGTTCATATTTTAACGCGAAGTCTTTTCATTTTTGGTCTCAAGCTTTGTGATTGTGGAAAAACCGCAGGGGTCAAAAGCGGACCCTGTGTTATAACCACAACGGCAGCGAGATGCCGCACTCTAAATATCCGCGCGGGTAACGTCGTCTTTTGCCATGACCGCCTCAAGCCAGAACACACTGAAATTTATGGATGACCCGCAGTGGTACAAGGATGCGATCTTCTACGAAGTCCACGTGCGTGCCTTCAAAGACGGCAATGGAGACGGTATTGGCGACTTCCGCGGGCTTATCGAAAAACTGGATTATCTGCAGGACTTGGGCGTCACCATCCTGTGGCTGCTGCCCTTTTATCCCTCTCCACTCAAAGACGATGGTTACGACATTGCTCACTACACGGACGTTCATCCCTCCTACGGAACCCTGGATGACTTCAAGCTGTTTTTGGATGAGGCCCACCAGCGCGGCATGGCTGTGCTGACCGAGCTTGTGGTGAATCACACATCCGATCAGCATCCGTGGTTCCAGGAGGCCCGGCAATCGCGCGATAATCCGCGCCGGGACTGGTACGTTTGGAGCGACACGCCGGAAAAATATTCAGACGCCCGCATCATCTTCACCGACACCGAGCATTCCAACTGGGCGTGGGATCCGGTTTCCAAACAGTATTACTGGCACCGGTTTTTCAGCCACCAGCCCGACTTAAATTACGACAATCCCGAAGTGCGCGAAGAAGTGTGGCGGGTAATGAAGTTCTGGCTTGACCTGGGCGTGGACGGATTCCGCCTGGATGCGGTGCCCTATCTGGTAGAACGCGAAGGCACGAACTGCGAAAACTTGCCCGAAACGCACGCGGTTCTCAGGTTTTTGCGCAGCCGGCTTGACGCAGAGTACCCCGGAAAATTCCTGTTAGCGGAAGCCAATCAGTGGCCCTCCGACGTGCGCGCGTATTTTGGCCAAGGCGACGAATGCCACGTGGCCTTTCATTTTCCGCTGATGCCGCGCATGTTTATGGCGGTGCGGCTGGAAGACCGCAAACCCATTATTGAAATC
>DASZAA010000333.1:0-1891 GCA_035945615.1 Terriglobia bacterium | reverse complement strand
CGCGTTCACGGCGGCGGTGTCAGCGCCCTCAAGCATGACGTCGCCGCGGCGGTTTTCTACCACAAGCTGCGATTTTCCCGTCACCTGATGCGTGAGCGTCTGAGTAAAAGTGTAAGAGCGGACAAAAGGATTGTCCCACGGGTCCCAATGAATGCCCCATTCCGTGCGCCATTGCTGCCACGGGCTGAGAATGATATGCGAAAGAAGCGTGCCGAAAATCAGGACGAGCACCAGCAGCACCACCTCCATGCCCGAAAACAAGGGCGGCGGCGTGGTCTGCGGATTCATGCGCGCCATAATGTAATCGATCAGCTTCGATATGCCCCAAATGATGATGAGAATGGGCCAATACTTGGCGACGATGTGCCACGGATGAACGTTCGGATTGAAGTTTTGCTCAAGAAAGACAACCCCGACCACGATCAGAATGAGCGCCCAGAAAAACGACCCTCGACGGTAATAATAGGAACTCATAGGTTTGTCCTTCCCCTTGCCATTTTTGAATCTCTATAACGGCGGCCTCTCTTAAACAGTAAAGACCGGCATGACGAAGCTTGTACGTGGCCGCCGCCACGACCAAAAGCCGGTGGTTCGCGAAATCTCCCGTTGGCGCAGCCAGCCAGTTTTGTAGCGGCGGGCAAAGTCTGTAAAGGGCCGCCGGTCTTCACTATTAAAAACCGGCGGCGAGGACGCCGCCGCTACAACACAAGCCTCAGGGTTATAAGACGAACCCTGCGCTACACAACCAGCCTAACACCTCGCTTTGAAACTTTTGAGACATGCGAGATAAACGAGACGGCTCTTTTTCCGTCCCAATCTTCCCCTGCGATGCAAATATCGTTAGTCTTCGCCAGCTCTGCGCTACAACCGCGGGCCTTGCGGCGGACGGGGCGGCGACGCGCTGCGAAACAGCAACAGGACGCCCACCACGATAAGAATCACCGGCCAGGTTCGGCTGATCTCAAGGCCAGGCGCAAATTCGCTGAGGAGGAAAAGCACCCCAATCAGAATAAGAATCAGCGGCCCGCCAACCCCGTTTTGAATGCGCATTCGATGATGTTCTCTCAACTCTGCCGCGCGTTTCCGCCACGCCCCGGGTTCTGCGCCTGGGTTGCGCTTAGTTCATTTCTCAGCCGCTGCATCATTTCGCCATGTTCCATCTCCAGGTAATGAATCCGTCGATGAGACTCGGCCTCAAAATCATGAAGGCGGACAAAATGCAAAAGCGCGAAAATGATCACCACTGCCGCAAAAACCATGAGCGGAACGCCAACGCCGGTATCCATAGAGCCTCCTCTACACAGCTTTGTCTTGGCTGCGAGTGGCGCGCAGCTTTTCAATTTCAAGTTCAACCTGTTTCAGGTTGCGCTCGTGCTCCATCTCGCGCAGGCGCATTTCGCGGTGAATGTCGAGTTCCTTCGCCCGTGTCTTACTCCAGAAGGTAATCGCCACGATGAGCACGATCATGGCGCAGCCTGCAATTGTGCCCACCAGCGGAACTAATATTGGGCTCACCATCATGTTCAGATCTCCTTTGGCTGTAGCGGCGGCCTCTGGCCGCCGGCTTTTAGTGGGTAGCGGGTAGCCACGGCACGATGTTTGTGCCGTGGGCTTTTATTTTGCCGGACCAAGATCCCACTACACCTTTTAGATATTCAAAGACCGGCGGCCAGAGGCCGCCGCTACAACTCCTCAGTGCTGGCCGGTATCGGCGGTCTTCCCCATGCGCGTTTTCTCGATTTCGAGCTTAGCCTTTTCGATTTCGAGTTCCTTCAGGCGGCGCTCGTGCTCCATTTCGCGCGCGCGCAGCTCCTGATGCGCCTGCAGCTCCTTTTCGCGCATGGTCCGAACGCCTTTAATCGCCACCAGGATAATCACCATCAAAAAAGCG
>DASZAA010000332.1:0-4967 GCA_035945615.1 Terriglobia bacterium | reverse complement strand
CGCACCATCGCCGGGTGTTCTAGCCTTTCACATCCAAATAGAGTTGATTGAACCTTAAGGAGGAAATTCCGATGACCAAGAGACTTATAATGCTCATCGCGGCTCTCACCATTTTCGGTTGCATGGCGTGGGCGGCGACTTTTGTTGGTACAGTCAGCGACAGCATGTGCGGCGCGAAGCACGCGCACGCATCGGCAGCCGCGGCTGCGTGTGTGAAGAAGTGCGTGGCGGGCGGCTCCACTTATGTGCTTGTCAGTCACGGCAAGGTCTATAAGGTTGATCAGCAAGATCAGTTCGCGCCTTACGCGGGCCGGATGGTGCGCGTAGAAGGAACTGCGACGGGCGACTCCATCGCCGTAACGTCGGTTGCCGCAGTCCATATGGGGCATCATCACGCTGCTCCGGGCGCTGGTGCTGGCAGTGGTACCGGCAGTGGCAGCGGCAAGTAACCATTGCTGACGCCATTATTTAGTAGCTCATGTGACGCGAGGAGGCCAGTAGCTTCCTCGCGTTCATCCATTCCTTTAACCTCATTCATAGGCGTCAGGGCCGCTGGCAAGGCTTGCAGTATCGCGTTTTCCCGCGCGAGTGGCTGCGGCGCTGCGGGGCTTTCCCGCAGGACCCGACGCGGCCAACAGGGTAAGACCGCGAAACAAAGCGCGCTCCCTGCTCAGGCCTTGACGGAACTTCAAAACTTTCCGCATGATCTTGCGGGGAAAGAGGTAAACTTCAATGAGGAAATTCGTTCTTTCTGTAATGGTTCTTTCTCTGCTGGCGCTCCTCGGCGGAGCGTCACTGTTTGCTGAACCGGCCGCGCAGGACGCACAGGCGCCGGCCGCCACCTCCCAGCCTGCAAAGCACTCTCATCATGCGAAGAAGGCCGGGACGGAAAACCTAACCGCGAAATATGCGGCGGGCGTGCAAGCCCTTTCCGGAACACTCTCGATAGTGGATGCGCAGCAGAAATCGGTGGTTGTGACCGATTCAAACGGCACCCCGTTTAACATTACCGTGGGCAAGGGAACCAAGATCGAGGTCAGCGGCAAGAAGGGTACGCTTGATGACCTTTCCGGCCAGACCAATCAGCAGGTTTCGGTGAAATACCGTGACCATCTGGACAAAGGCCTCGCTGCGGTGAGTATCGAGGTCGGCGGGTAACAGGCTCTCAATTCCACTCAGTGCGAACTAAAGCGCAAAGAGACGCGAAGCCAGGCGAGAATATGTACCCTGCTTCAGTATCTCTTTGCGCTTTGTTTTTTTAATTCACGACAAGCCCAATTGTAGCGGCGGTCCCTTGCCGGCCGAAGGCCGGCAAGGGGGGCAACTGATACAACTGCTAGTAAGAACAATGCGACCTCTATGCCGCGGCGCGGCGGCGGTAAGCCCAAAGGCCCAGCAAAATCAGGCCAGAGACTTGCAGCAGCACGCTCGCCGGTTCAGGAGTCGGCATGATCGCCGCGAAGAGTCCTTCGGTTTGCAGCGGTTGCGTGATCCCGGCGGTGATGTAGAGAGTATTGGTAAGCGTGCCTCCGTTTCCATTGCCGAATACCAAAGACCAAAGACCGCCATTCACAAGAGGATTACCCGCCGCATCTTCCAGCGTACCCATCCACGCGCCGGTCATGGAATTATAAGCATTGATCTCGCCATTGCCGAAATTCCCCACCAATAGGTCTCCTCCGAAAGTTCCCCAGCCGGAGGGTGCGACGGCCATGCCCCAGGGAACATCGAGATCGCCTCCGCTGATCAATTCCTTGACAAAGGTTCCGGTGGGCGTGAATTCGTCAACGATGCCATGCCCAAGGCCGAGGTCAGGCAGGAAAATTCCGTGGCCATTAATATTGACCGTCTGGGTTGGGGTATAGGCCACCAGCACCATTTCCGTTCCATTCACGTTGATGTCTTCGACGTTATAAGGCTCATAGCCCTTAGGTAAGTTCGGGTCGGTGAACGTCAAAGAGGTGTCCAGTTGCCAATTGCTGTTGATCGCGCTGACTCCACCTGTAGGTGTAAAGTTCGCGGCGTAAAGCAGCGTCCCGGAGGCGTTAATAGCAAGTCCGGTATATGTGGCCCCGCTCGCATTGTTATTGACCTCTACCACCGCATTCGCCCTGCCGCCTGTGCTTGCCGGGTTCCACCCGTCAATCTGCCCGTTTAGATTGTCGAAAATGAAGAGCGACGATACGGGGGCAGTTCCTTGCCCAGGAGGCAGAGCAAAAGGACACGCGGCGGCGGACGAGCAGGCTGAGTTGGCGTTAAACACAATCCCGGTGGGGCCGTTCGCGGGGCCGTTTGACTGCACGGCGGGAACGCTCACAATTAAGCTGACAGGCGTGCCATTGCCGGTGTAGAGGGTCAAATCGTTAGTCACCTGATCGGACACCCAGAAAGGGGTCGTGGGCCCCTGCACCAAGCCCCACGGATTGACTAGAAGCGGGTCAACTGTATTAGCGGGGATGGTGCTGCTATTTGAGACAAGATTCTGCTGAGAATACGCCTGCGCCGCCATCGGTTGAGGCAAAACACAAATGGCAAAAATGACAATTAAGATAGCCAGAACCACGGGAAACGTACGCCTTGGGCTTGAGATCTGCATGGAGAAAACCTCCTTTTGAATTTGGAGTCAGACTACGCCCCACAGAAGGCATTGACAAGTAGTTAACCTCACATATTGATTGGTTTAGATGTAAAATAAAGTGATAACTAAGTATAAACTACGCTCTTTTTGGGCTGGGGCGCTGCTTGCCGCGCCCGCGCCGGAAGCAAGCCTCCGCACTTCACGCCGGCATTGGTTTTGTGGCGCAGAGTTTTAATCGCAAAACTTGGTACATTTGCATCGAAGCCGCCCAAGATTCTATTGCCCTATTCCTGCCGCTGCGCGTCCTTTTTCAAGATGCTGCGTCCACTTCACTAGCGATTCGAGTAATTTCACTATGTGCTTTTTGGTGTTCTCGTCCTTGAGATTTCCTTCGGCATCGAACCGCTCCGCCGCGTTTGAAATCATCACTTCGGGGGCATTAAGCGGGTGCATGTTCAAAAAGACGAAGCATTGGCGCAGATGATATTGGGCGCGCGAGGTGCCCTGTCCGCCTATCGATGCGCCCATCACCGCCACCGGCTTGCCGTCCCAGGCGCTATCACCGTAAGGCCGCGAGGCGCAGTCGATGGCGTTCTTCAGGACTCCAGGGATGGAATAATTGTATTCCGGGGTGACGAGCAAGATGGCGTCCGCCGCGCGCACGCGGGCTTTTAGTTCGCGGACCGCAGCCGGGGGATTGCCCTCCGCATCCTGATTAAAAGGGGGAATACCGTTCAATTCAAAGATTTCTATTTTGACGCCTTCCGGAGCCAATCCCTGCGCGGCGCGTAATGCTGCCCGGTTGTAGGAGTTCTTGCGGAGGCTTCCGGCGATTCCGAGGATGGTCAATGGACTGTTCATGTTTTTCCGGTTTCTCCTCTAAAGTTTTTTGCGTTTGGAGCCTTCAACTACCATCTCATATTTTAGACTCAACACCGGGTGTGAGAGGGTTCATGCGATTCTTTGTGACTCGCCGGACTCTGCCGCTACAATAATCTGCTAAGAGGGATCTGTTTCCGCCCTTGAGAGTTGCGCGCAGGGCTGGTAAATTATTAAGACGAACGAAATTAAGGAGCGCCAGTGGCCAGACTTACTCGCAAAGAACTAAAGAAGGACCCTTTTCTTTCCGTCTATTACGACGACTTTGTGGAATTCGCCCAGCACCACTATCAGAAGATTATCGTGGCTGCGGCGGTGCTTGTGGTGGTGATCATTGCGGGCATTTCGTGGAGGCATTACCGCGAGCGGCAGGACGTGGCCGCCAATACTATGCTGGGTGAGGCGCTCACCACTTTTCACGCTTACGTTGGATCAAGCGGGCAAGGGACGCTTGCGCCAGGCGCGCAAACTTTTGCGGACCCGGCAGCAAAATATCAGGCGGCGCTCAACCAGTTTACGACTCTAGAGCAGAAATATCCCCGCTCGGAAGCCGGCCAAATCGCTCTGTATCACATCGGGCTATGCCAGGCGCAACTGGGGGAAAAAGACGCGGCGATTCAAACGCTCAAGCGCGCGGAGCAATTGCCAGACCGTGGCATCGTTTCGCTCGCTCAATTCGCGCTGGCGGGCGAATTGGCGAAAGCCGGCAATACGACCGAAGCGGAAACCCTCTATCGCGGACTCGCTGAGCACCCCACAAGCACGGTTCCTGCCGCAACCGCCTGGCTCGCCCTGGCCGGCGCCGAGCGGGAAACCCATCCTGCCGAAGCGCGCGAGATTTATCAGCGCGTCCTCAAAAGCGTTAGCTCAGATAGCGAGCTGGTGGACGCTGTCAAGCAGCAGATGGCGAGCCTCAACCCGTAACACATGAATCCGGCCCCGCGTGAAGCGATCGAATGCGACGTGTTAATTGCCGGGGGCGGTCCAGCCGGTCTCAGTTGTGCTATTCGTCTTGCCGATCTTATAAAATCTCACCCTAACCAGGGCGGCGGCCTCAGCGCAGAAAACATCTTCGTGATTGAGAAGGCGCCCGAAATCGGGGCGCACTGTCTCTCCGGCGCGCTGCTCGATCCCCGCGCCCTCCGGGAGTTGATTCCTGACTTTGAATCGCAGGGCGCTCCCCTCGCAACACCCGTCACCTCAGACGCCGTCTATTACTTCACATCAGAAACGCAGTTCAAGCTGCCCATCACGCCTCCCTTCTTGCGTAATCATGGGCATTACGCCGTCTCCCTGAACAAGCTCGTCAAGTGGCTAGGCGCGCGCGCCGAACAAGCCGGCATCAGCCTTTTTCCAGGATTTGCGGGCATAGAAGTGCTCTACGAGGGCGGCCGCGTGGCGGGCGCGCGCACCGGCGATAAAGGCATCGACCGTAAGGGCAACCGCAAGACGAACTTCCAGCCGGGATATGACATTCGCGCCAAAATTACGGTCTTTGCCGAAGGAACAC
>DASZAA010000331.1:0-5218 GCA_035945615.1 Terriglobia bacterium | reverse complement strand
AATCATGCTTGAGGCAAAACCCCTCACCCGCCCTCCTACGTCGGGCACCCTCTCCCCGAGTAGAGGGCGGACATCCCTTATTTTCCCCAACCCTTTCCCCTCGGGGAGAGGGTGGCGAGCCCTTCGCTTGTCATTCTGAGCCGATTCGCTCCTCTTCGAATCGCTCTGAGCGAAGCGAAGAGGCTCACGATAAACTCCGCGAAGAATCCCAGCATTTCCGCTCAGGGTAAACTCCGCGAGCCGGGTGAGGGGCATTTCGGTGCTGACTCCCGGAACGGTCAAACTTCTACTGCCACCCCGGCAGAGCCGGGGGAAACTCCCGACGGATTAGGCGCTAGTTGTTTTCTTCCGCCCGCGCCACCAATAGCGCAAGGCCAGCGCCGCAACCACGCCTGCGAAAACGATCAACGCGGCCAAATCGAGATGCCCGAAGACGTGCAAGAGCCGCCGCCAGCTCTTGCCCACCAGGAAACCCACCGCGCACATTGTAATGGACCATGCGATGGCGCCGGCGAGGTTGTAGAAGAAGAAGGCGGGGAAATCCATCTGGAAGACGCCGGCGACAATGCCCGCAAGCTCCCGGAAGCCCGCGATGAAGCGCGCGGCGACCATCGCCCATCCCGCGTTTTTCAGGAAAATCGTCCGGCTGCGTTCGTACACGCTCGTCGAAATATAGAGCCGTTTGCGATGAGCCTCCAGGAAGGCGTCGCCACCGAGCCAGCCAATTAAATATCCAACCGACTCGCCCGCCGTAGAGCCGCCGATGGCGGCCAGAATGGCCACGGTCAAGTGTATGTCCCCGCTTCGCGCCATGAACCCCGCAAAAAGAAGCAGCGTTTCTCCGGGCAGCGGAATGCCAGCGCCTTCAAGCAAGGTGGCGAGAAAAATGGTCCAGTAACCGTAGAGGTGGAAGAAGTGGGAAAAAGAAATGAATAGGTGATGTGCCACAGTCCTAAGAATCTCCAGGATGTCCCTGAGGAATATGAACGCAACAAGGGAGGCACCTGAATTTTGCCGGGTGCACTACCGCGCAGGTCTAATTGAAAGCATAACGCCTAAATACATTTTGAAGAAAACCTTTTGCAGGTCAAGCCTGCGAGCGCAAGCCGGCCGGTTTCCCCGCCGCAGACGGCTTATCACACCACTTCCTGCGTGATAAACTGTTAAAGCGATGAGGGAGCCCTTCTTAGAAAAGATCGAGAAGCGCGTTCTGGTGGCTGACGGCGCCATGGGCACCATGCTTTATGCAAAGGGTATCCCTTTCAGCCGCTGTTTCGACGAGCTAAACCTGAGCTCGCCCGGAACCGTAAAGGACGTGCACCTCAGTTACGCCAAAGCCGGCGCAGAGGTTCTCGAAACCAACACTTTTGGAGCTAACCGCGCGCGGCTGGCAAAGTTCGGTTTAGAAAAAAAGGCGCACGAGATCAACGTGGCGGGCGCCCGGCTTGCCCGCGAAATTGCCGGTGAAGACCTTTATGTGGCCGGATCGGTGGGACCTCTCGGCTTGCGCCTGGAGCCGCTCGGACCCACCTCTTTGGCGGACGCCCGGGCGATCTTCCGCGAGCAGATCGAAGCTCTGGTGGAGGGGGGCGCCGACTTAATCGTCCTCGAAACAATGGTCGACGTAAACGAAGCCCGCCAGGCGCTGCTGGCCGCCCGCGACGTCGGCGCGATTCCCATCGTCGCCCAGATGACGATTCAAGAGGACGGTAATACGCCTACGGGGACATCTCCGGAGGATTTCGCGCGGCTGCTTGATGAGTCGGGAGCGGACGTGATTGGGATTAATTGCAGCGTGGGACCGGCAGGAGTGCTCGACGCCCTCGAGCGGATGGTGAAAGTGACTTCCAGGAAACTCTCCGCGCAACCGAACGCCGGACTGCCTCGCACGGTGGAGGGGCGAAGCCTGTACCTCTGTTCGCCGGATTACATGGCAGGGGATGCGCACCGCTTTATCGATGCTGGAGCGCGGCTGCTGGGTGGCTGCTGTGGCACCACGCCGGAGCATATCCGCGCCATCAAAAAAGCTGTGCGGCGGCAGAATCCGAAAATGGCGCGCGTGGCTGCCGAGGTCCTGGACCGGCCGTTGCCTCCGGCTGAACCGGCGCCGCTAGAACAGCGGTCGCTGCTCGGGGGAAAGTTTGCCCGCAAGGAGTTCCCTCTTCTGGTTGAACTGATTCCGCCCAAAGGGCCGGACGCTTCGCGGGAAATTGAGGGCGCTTTTTACCTCAAAAGTCATGGGATTGACGCCATCAGCATTACAGACGGAGCGGGTGGCACGGCGCGCATGAGTCCGCAGTCGCTTGCGTCGCTCATCCAGCAGCGCGTGGGCCTGGAAACGGTGCTCCATTATAGCTGTCGAGGGCGGAACGTGCTGGCCATTCAGTCGGACATGCTCGGCGCGCACGCGCTGGGCTTGGCCAATATCGTGGCGATTACGGGCGCCGCCAGCTTGATGCAGGCCGATCCGAATGCGACCATCGTATTCGACGTAGATTCGATTGGCCTCGCTAACATCATCAATCATCTGAACCGCGGCCTCGACGCGGGCGGCAATCCAATGGGGGCGCAGACGGCGTTTCTCGCCGGTGTGAGAGTGAATCCCAATGCGCTGAACCTGGATGAAGAAATCCGGCGCTTCGAATACAAAGTGGAAGCAGGCGCAAGCTTTGCCATCGCCCAGCCTGTGTTCGAGGCGGAACAGCTTGCCAAGTTTCTCAGGCGGATAGAGGTGGGCGGCGCACCGCCCATTCCCATTGTGGCGGGCATCTTCACGCTCACCAGCTTCCGCAATGCCGAGTTCCTGAATAATGAAGTGCCGGGCGTTTCGGTGCCGCAGTCGATTCTCGACCGGATGCGCAAAGCGGATACAGGCGACAAGGCGCGCGCCGAAGGTTTAAAGATCGCTCAGGAAATGCTGCTCGACATCCGCGGGCTTGCGCAGGGAGCGCAGATTACGGCTCCGTTTGGCCGCTATGCGATGGCGTGCGAGGTGGCTGAAGTCTTGGGCAAGCCAGTGGCAAGCAGCGAGTAACGAGTCGTACGATGGCGCAAACACCAAAGGCGGGCAAGCCCGCGAGCTTTGAAGACAATCTGGAGCGGCTGAACGCGATCATTGGGCAGATGGAAGGCGCGGAAGTTCCTCTGGAGCAGGCGCTCCAGCTTTACGAGGAAGGAATGCGGCTTTCCGCCGTCTGCCAAAAACAACTCGATGAAGCTGAAGGGCGCGTAGAGATTCTCCGCAAGCGGGCCGATGGAAAGATGGCGGCCGAACCCTTTGAAGCTGAGAAGAACGGGGAATCCGACTGAGCGCGACCGCGGGTTTGACAATCCGGCAATATCTTGACCTTGCGCGCCAGCACGTGGATGAATCATTAAACCTCCTGCTGCCGCCGGCAGAGGAGTTCCCTCCCTCGATTCACGCCGCAATGCGGCACTCTGTCTTCGCAGGCGGGAAGAGATTGCGGCCGATTCTGTGTTTTGAGGCGGGAAGGCTTTTCGATGCCGAACCGGAAAGCCTGCTGCGGCGCGCGTCGGCGCTGGAGTTAATCCACACATATTCGCTGATCCACGACGACCTGCCCGCCTTGGATAATGATGATTTGAGGCGCGGCAAGCCAACTTGTCATAAGGTTTTTGGCGAAGCCATTGCTATCCTGGCTGGTGACGCGCTATTGACGCTCGCTTTTGAAGTCCTTGCCGGCCCGGCGCCGCCTGCTGCAGACATCAACCTGCGCGTCATCCAGGAACTTTCGCGGGCTATCGGCACTCGCGCGGGCATGGTGGGCGGTCAAGTGGTGGATCTTGAAGCGGAAGACGGGAAGGTGGACGCCTCGCGGCTCGAGTACATTCATGCCAGCAAGACGGGCGCTCTGATCCGCATGGCGGTGCGCAGCGGGGCGCTCTATGGCGACGCGGAAGACGACGATCTCAACCGGGTTACGGCATACGGCGAGAAGGTTGGTCTCGCCTTTCAAATTGCCGACGATTTGCTTGACGAGCTCCGATCGACCGAGGAATTGGGTAAAACGGCGGGTAAGGACAAACAACAACATAAGGCGACGTATCCGGCGCTGTTCGGCGTGGAGGAATCGCGCCGCAAGGCCGGCCAATTAGTGCAAGAAGCGTGTGATGCCCTACAGCCATACGGCGATCGCGGCGCGAGATTACGTGAAATTGCGTCTTACCTGATCGAAAGGACGTCCTGAATGGAATACCAATATCTTACCCGGATTAATTCGCCCGACGATCTTAAAAAGCTTCCACGAGAGATGTTGCCCGTCGTGGCCGAAGAGTTGCGCCATTACCTCATCACCGTGGTTTCGCAGGTGGGCGGCCATCTCGCTTCGAGCCTAGGCGCGGTGGAGTTGACGCTGGCGTTGCATTACACTTTCAACGCTCCAAAGGACAAGATTGTGTGGGACGTGGGCCACCAGGCATACGGCCACAAGATTCTCACCGGGCGCCGCGATCGCTTCCCCACCCTCCGGCAATACGGCGGCATCTCGGGCTTTCCAGTGCGGTCAGAAAGCCCCTACGACACGTTCAACGTGGCTCACGCCTGCACCGCGATTTCAGGAGCCTTGGGTATGGCGGTGGCGCGCGATTTGAAAGGCGATGATTGCCATGTGGTGGCGGTAGTGGGCGACGCCGGACTCACCGGCGGCGTGGCGCTTGAAGGCATCAACAACCTCGGCACGCTGAAGAAAAAGGTGCTGGTCATCCTGAACGATAACGAAATGTCCATCTCCCCCAACGTGGGCGCCATCGCCGGCTACCTCAACCGCATCGTGCACGGACAGCCTTACCACCGGCTCACGCAGGAAGCGGAGAAGATGATTCTTTCCGTGCCGCGCATCGGCCCGCGCCTGCTGAGAATCTCTCGGGATTTGCTTGATTCGGCCAAGACGCTGCTCATCCCCGGCATGGTTTTTGAAGAACTGGGTTTTGACTACCACGGACCGGTCAACGGGCACAACCTTGACGAACTTCTGGAGACGCTGGCCAAGCTGAAAAATAATCCCGGCCCCACGCTGTTGCACGTGGTGACGCAGAAAGGAAAGGGCTATTCCCAGGCTGAGAAGCTGCCCATGAAGTATCACGGCGTCACCCAATTTGACGTTTCGACGGGCGCGTTTCACAAGGCTCCGGCAAAGGCGCCGAGTTACACATCCGTTTTCGGAAAGGCCATCTGCGAGCTGGCGGAAAAAGACCACCG
>DASZAA010000330.1:0-4273 GCA_035945615.1 Terriglobia bacterium | reverse complement strand
ATTCTCGCGGCGGCGGCCACTGCGGAAGGATTAGGCATCCCCGCCGAGGCCATTCGTGAGGGCGTGGCCGCTCTGCGCCAAGTGCCGGGACGCTTTGAGCGGATTGACGAAGGCCAGCCTTTCATCGTTCTGGTGGACTACGCCCATACCCACGACGCCTTACGCAACGCACTCAAAATCTCGCGCGAGCTAACGCGTAACCGCCTGATTGTGCTGTTTGGCTGCGGCGGCGACCGCGACCGCACCAAGCGACCCTTGATGGGCGAGGTCGCCGGCGTTTTAAGCGATCTTGCGGTGTTGACTTCAGATAATCCGCGCAGCGAGGACCCGATTTTGATCATGAACGACGCCATGGTGGGTTTGCAGAAATCCGGCAAGCCTTACCTCGCGGAAGTGGACCGCGAGCGTGCTATCCGCCTGGCTCTTGAACAGGCGCACGAAGGTGACGTGGTGCTGCTCGCCGGAAAAGGTCATGAGACGTATCAGGTGTTAAAAGATGGGACCATCCCCTTTGACGACCGTGAAGTGGCAAGGCGCGTGCTTAGGAAAATTGGGTTTCAGAAAACGAAAGGCGGAAAGTAATTGTACCGGCAGCCTCTGGTTGCCGCTATAACAGCAGACCAGATTCATGCAGCTAACCACGGTTGAAATCGCGACTATCCTTGGAGCGGCTGAAACTTCAGGCAACACCCAACAGTATAAGGGGACGGCTTGCGGATATTCGATTGATTCCCGCTCCATTCAGAGGGGAGATCTCTTCTTTGCCTTACGGGGTCCCCGATTTGACGGTCACGAGTTCGTGCCCCAGGCGTTCGAGAGGGGCGCAATTGCTGCGGTGGTGCGGCAAGGTTATGAAGCTGTCGAAGCAGAGAATTCGTCCGCGTTGATTCACGTCGGCGACCCCGCGCAAGCTCTGCAGCAGCTTGCGCGCACTGTGCGGCAGAGATGGACTGGACGTTTGATCGGCATCACCGGAAGCACCGGAAAGACAACCACCAAGGAAATGCTGTCCGCGGTGCTTGAGACAAGATTTCGCGTGCTGAAGTCGGAAGGCAACCTGAATAATCACCTCGGCGTGCCGCTGACGCTCCTGCGCCTAACGCCTAAGACCGAAGTAGCGGTAGTAGAAATGGGGATGTCGGCGGCCGGGGAAATCGCGTCGCTGGCGTCGATTGCCGCACCACAAACCGGCGTCGTGACCAACGTGGCACCTGTCCACCTTGAGTTTTTCGATTCAATTGACTCTATTGCCCTGGCCAAACGGGAGCTGATCGACCATTTGCAGCCGCCGGAGGTTGCGGTTCTTAATCAAGACGACGACCGGGTGCGAAGATTCCGGGAAGGCTTTCGTGGGCAAGTGGCGACTTTTGGCTTCAGCGAGGGGGCGGATTATCGCGCGCTTCGCGTGCGCCCGTCGAGCACTCTGGATGGGAAGCACTTTGAAACGGATTTTGAGGTGCAAGGGCCGGACCATCTTGGCTGGTTTTCAATACCTCTCGCCGGACGTCACAACGTTGAAAACGCTCTTGCCGCCATCGCGTGCGGCAATCTGCTTGGAATTGCTCCGGGCGAGATGCGAACCGCGCTGCGAACATTCCGGTTGCCCGGCAAGCGCATGGAGATTTTACATCTGCAGGGAAATATTACGGTGATCAACGATTCGTATAACTCCAACCCGCTGGCGATGGAGCGCATGATCGAAACCCTTTCCTCGTGGCCGGCTGCCGGACAAAAGATTATCGTGGCAGGTGAGATGCTCGAGCTTGGGCCGTCTTCAGCCGAATGGCACCGGCATATCGGCCGTGAATGCACGCGGGCCGGGATCAATTACTTAATTGCCGTCCAAGGAGACGCTGATTATTTTCTAGAAGGTGCGAGAGAGGCGGGCCTTCCGCCGGACCGGATGAAATTTTTCCCCACCGCGCGCGACGCCGGCCGCTATTGCCTTTCCATCGTGCATTCCGGGGATGTGGTGCTGGTAAAAGGCTCGCGCGGAGCCAAGCTGGAGGAGGCCATCGATGTTCTCGGAGGCGCCCCTGGCAAGCCGATGTGGCAGGACTGAACCAAATCGCGCGCAAATTCCATGTTCTATTACCTCAATCTCAAGTTCCATAGCCAGCTCCATGTTCTTAATTTGTTCCGGTACATCACGTTCCGGACGGCCGCGGCCAGCCTGACAGCCCTGCTGCTTTCGCTGATCCTCGGTCCATGGCTGATCCGGCGGCTCAAACAATTCCAAGTGGGCCAGTATATCCGCGAAGAGGGACCCGAATCGCACAAATCGAAGGCGGGCACACCCACGATGGGAGGGGTCCTGATTGCCCTTTGCATCGTCTTACCCACGCTGCTCTGGTCTGACCTGAGCAACATTTACGTGTGGCTGGCCATTGGCGTAACTGCGTGCTTGGGCGCCATCGGCTTTTGGGATGACTATCTCAAGCTTCGGCGGCGGCACAATCTGGGGCTGCGTGCCCGATCGAAGCTGCTGCTTCAAGTTCTGATCGGGTTACTGCTCGCGATTGCGCTCGCAATTCTCTCCGGAAAAGGGCTTTATTCCACCCAACTGACCTTTCCATTTTTCAAAAACATCCATCCTGACTTTATTATTCATGCGTTTCTAAAGCATGACTGGCTCTATCCGTTGGCCTTCCTGCCCTTTGCTGCTCTAGTCGTATTTCTGGTGGTGGGGTCGTCGAACGCGGTCAATCTGACCGACGGCCTGGACGGGCTGGCCATCGGCTGCGTCATCGTCGCCGCTTCGGCATTAACAGTCCTAACCTACGTGGTGGGCAACGCGAAGTGGGCCACCTATCTCGATCTTGAACACCTGGCCACGTCCGGCGAACTCACGATCTTCTGCAGCTCCATGGCAGGCGCCAGCCTGGGTTTCCTATGGTACAACGCCTATCCCGCGGAGATTTTCATGGGCGACGTGGGGTCGCTTTCGCTCGGCGGGGCTATTGCCGCAGTGTCCGTCATTATCAAGCAAGAACTTCTACTGCCGTTTATAGGCGGCATTTTCGTGGTAGAGGCGCTTTCGGTGATCTTGCAGGTCGGGTCCTTTAAGCTGAGGCACAAAAGGATCTTCCGCATGTCTCCGCTCCACCACCATTTTGAGCTGGTGGGATGGAAGGAATCAAAGATCATTGCCCGGTTTTGGATAGCAGCCCTGGTGTTTGCGCTCTTCGCGTTGACTACCCTGAAGTTAAGGTAGACGTTTATGGAGAAATCCTTTGACACTAATTATTTCTGTGCATAAAATACACAATAATAATCGCGGCGGTGGCCTGAGATCACCGGCCTCACGGAGATGACGGGCGCAAAACCAATGTCATTGTGATTTGTAATCTATCCTATGGCCAGGCCGAAATCTTTCCGTAATCCGACCCGGGTAAGCCTCACGCTTAACCGCGATACGATCATAACTGCTCGCCGCCTCGCGCGACAGCATCGGCGCTCGCTTTCGGAGATGATTTCAGAGATTCTCGACCGTTACTTTCAGAAAAACGGGCACACGCCCAAGCGGGACCTTCATGGTTGAGCTTCGTAACAAGCGCGTGCTGGTGGTGGGCCTGGCAAGGACGGGGCGGGCCGTGGCGAGCCGCCTTAGCCGGGAGGGCGCGATGTTGACCATCACCGATCAGCGTCCGCCGGCGTCATTTGGGCCTGCGTTAAAGGAGCTTGCCGCCCAGAAAATAGGCCTCGAACTTGGCATCCATCGCCCGGAAACATTTCTCAATCAAGACCTGATTGTGGTCAGCCCCGGAGTTCCGTGGGACATGCCACAGCTTGATGTGGCTCGAAAGCATAAGATTCAGGTGGTCCCTGAAATTGAAGCGGCGAGCTGGTTTTTCCAGGGGACGCTGGTAGGGATCACCGGCACGAACGGCAAAACCACCACCACCACACTCCTCGGTAAAATGCTGGAAGGCTCTGAGTTCCAAACTTATGTGGCTGGTAATATCGGCGTGCCCCTCATTTCGGCGGTGGACCTTTACTCGCCCGAGTCTATAGTGGTCACAGAACTTTCGAGCTTCCAGCTTGAGGCCATCCAGAATTTCCGCCCGCACGTTGCCGTATTGCTGAATCTGACGGCCAATCATCTCGACCGGCATCGCACGTTTGAGAACTATGTCAGCGCCAAAGCGCAGATTTTCCGCAACCAACAACCGGAAGATTACGCCATCTTAAACGCCGATGATCCAGTAGTCATGAGCCTCGAGCCCGCCATCGCCAGCCAGAAAATTTTCTTCAGCATGGAACACGATCTTCC
>DASZAA010000329.1:0-9178 GCA_035945615.1 Terriglobia bacterium | reverse complement strand
CATTGCGTTCACAATTCTCATCTATATCATTTCCTGGGTGATGACACAGCGCGCGGCCTCAGCGGCCTTGCAGTCCGCGCCCGCATTTGGAGGCATTTCCACCGGCGTCTTGCTGCGCTTGGGCGCGAAAAGCCCCTATATTTTAACGGGCCAGTGGTGGCGGCTCGTCACGGCCATCTTTCTTCATGCAGGGCTGATTCACATCGGCTTCAATTTGTGGTGCCTCTTTGATGTCGGTCCCATGGTGGAGGACCTGTTCGGTAGCGCCAAATACGTAGTGTTGTATCTCATCACCGGTGTGTTCGGCTACGTTGTCAGCCTGTATTGGTCTCCTATGGGTCTTTCCATCGGAGCTTCCGGCGCCATCATGGGCTTGATCGGCATTCTGATCGGAGCAAGCTACCACCTCGGCTCAATGGGCAAAGACCTGCGCCGCCAGCTCTGGAAATGGGTCATCTACATCGCCATCTTTGGCCTGCTGCCCATGTTTTCGGTCGATAACGCGGCGCACTTTGGCGGATTTATTTCCGGACTCCTGCTTGGTTACATCATTGCCACTGGAGAACCGCAGACGCGCCAAGGCGAGCTGCTCTGGAACACGCTGGCCGTCCTCTCGGTTCTAGTGATCGCCGGGTCATTTGCCCTAATGGCCCTGAATTTATCGCATCCTTTGGGGTAGGACGGGAATCACATCTGTGGCGGGCGGCCAGCACGCTTCCGCCACAGGGACCGCATGAACCCATCTAAAGAAGAAAAATCCCCTCGCTGGTGGGAAATGCTTCCCGACGTGTGGGAGTTTTTGAGGCCTCGCCGTATTCATCTTGCCATCGGCTTTGCCCTGATGGCCGTGAACCGCGTGGCCGGCCTCGTGCTGCCCTATTCCTCTAAATTCCTCATCGATAATGTAATGACGCGCCGGCAAGTCAGTATGCTTGTGCCGATTGTGCTCGCCGTGATCATTGCCACTGCCGTGCAGGGCGCAAGCTCTTTTGGTCTCACCCAAATTCTTTCCAAAGAAGCTCAGCGGCTCATTACCGAGCTGCGGGTGCGAGTGCAATCCCACGTGGCCCGGCTGCCGGTTTCTTTCTACGACTCGACGAAGACAGGCGCCCTGGTGTCGCGCATCATGACCGATGTCGAAGGACTGCGCAATTTACTGGGAACTGGGCTGGTGCAGTTTGCGGGCGGGATCATGACCTCGTGTCTGGCGCTCGTTATCCTCATTAAAATCAGTTTTCTCATGACCGCCGTCGCCGTGGGCATTCTTGTAGCATTTAGCCTGACCCTCAACAAAGCGTTCGCAATCATCCGTCCCATTTTCCGCGAGCGCAGAAAAATCAACGCGGAAGTAACCGGCCGCTTGACCGAATCGCTGGGTGGCGTCCGCGTGGTCAAGGGCTATCGCGCCGAAGAACGCGAAGGCAAGGTGTTTTTCGAGGGCGTGCAACGCCTGCTCGAAAACGTGATTCGCACGCTCAACGCGACTTCGTTCATGAGCCTCTCGGCCACCGTGCTGATGGGCGTGGTGGGCGCTCTGATTATGTATCTTGGGGCGCACCAGTATTTAAGCCATCGTATGACCATCGGCATGTTTGTCACTTACACGATGTTTCTCGCCATGCTCATCGCGCCGGTGATGCAGGTGGTCGGGATTGGAACTCAGCTAAGCGAGGCAATGGCTGGGCTTGAGCGCACGCGCGAGGTGCTCGCCGAGCGGCCCGAAGATGACGACCCCAAACGCTCAGTTTCACTCGGCGCCGCGCGCGGCGACATTCGCTTTGAGGATGTTTCTTTCGCCTACGAAAAGGGCAAACCCGTGCTTCACGGGATCAGCTTCCATGCGCCGCCGGGCTCGCTTACCGCGCTGGTCGGCTCTTCGGGTTCGGGCAAATCCACCACCATCGGCTTGATATGCGCCTTTTATACCCCCACTTCAGGCAGGATTTTCGTAGACGGCGTCGATCTCAGCACAGTGCGGCTTGACTCCTACCGCACGCAACTTGGAGTGGTGCTGCAGGAATCATTTCTCTTTGACGGGACTATCCGGGAAAACGTGGCGTTTTCGCGCCCCGATGCAACAGAAGACGAAATTCTGAACGCTTGCCGCATTGCGCGCGTGGACGAATTTGCCGAATCGTTCGAAAAGGGCTACGACACGATTGTGGGCGAGCGGGGTGTCAAGCTATCCGGCGGACAACGGCAGCGCGTCTCCATCGCGCGCGCAATTCTAGCCAACCCGCGCATTCTAATTTTAGACGAAGCCACTTCAAGCCTCGACTCGGAATCGGAAGCCCAAATCCAAGAGGGGCTTTCTTATCTGCTCAAAGGCCGCACCACCTTCGTCATCGCCCACCGCCTTTCGACCATCCGCAAGGCGGATCAGATTCTGGTGATCGAGGCGGGCATGATGGTCGAGAGCGGCACGCATGAATCTCTCCTTCCCTCCGGGGGACGTTATGCTGAGCTTTACCGGCGGCAGTACGGCATTGAATCAAACATCTTCCTTGCGCCCGGCGAAACAGCGGAAGAACCCGAACCAGCCGCTATAGGAAATGGAAACCGCGGCGGGGTCGATAATAATAATGCAGAGGCCACTCCTCTGGACTTACTGCGGAACACAAACGCGTAGAAAATAAACGGCTTAATGAATAATTCTATGATTAATACTCATCTTACTTCTTGCGCCAGAATTTCACTGGTGTATTCTTTTTAGTGTGCTCTTACGCGCAAGAATCCTTGAAAAAGGAGATAAGGAAAACCGATGCGAAAAATGATTAAGATATCCGGCTTGGCGCTGCTGATAGCGGCGCTGGCCACGATTACAACCGCGCAGCTTCGCGCTGACGCTCTTCACGGAGTCTGCGTCTCTCCAACCCCAGCCTGTTCCGACAATGGAACGGTCACTCCGGTAGCATCGAGCAGCCCTAATTATAGTTTTATATCTTCTCCTAGCGGAGATACTGGGAACCTCGAAATCATCACACTAATTCCTGACAATCTTGCCAACGCGAGCAGCGAAAGTTTTAGCGTCTCTGGAGGCTCGACGAGTCCTGCTTCGGCTTCCCTTGTTAATCCGATTGACTGGAACAGCGGAAAACTTGACGCTTTTTTGGGAATTAGCGCCAACCCCGCCAACCCAATCGGCGCATTCCTGTCGACTACGCAAGCTCTTGATGCCGGCGCCACAGGCTACTTTGTCTACATGGCTGACCTGGGGACAAACACGCTAGGCGCCTCGAGCCCAGTTTTGAACGATGGTAGTTTCGATCTTCCGAAAGGATCTGCTATCGTTGCCTTCTTAAACACCGGCACAACCAACTCACCCGACTGGGTGGCCACCGCGCCCAGCGGCCAGCTATCTATTGACCCTACACCACCATCAACCGTGCCCGAACCGGCCTCTATGCTCCTGCTCGGATCGGGACTGCTGGCCATTGGTTTCTTGATTCGCCGCAGAAGCCATCTGGTCTGAGAAACATATCCTGCGCCGCGGACCCGCTTTTCGGGTCCGCGCGCTTTTCCCCGCCAACAAACATCAAATCTGCGCGGCTTTTTTCAAACATTTGCTTAACGCAAATCCTCGTTATACAATCTCCCGCATGAAAACAGCAAAAATCGCTTTACTCTTCCTGATTCAATTGATGCTCGTGGCTGCGCTGGCATGGCCGCAAGGCTCGGTCGAAAGGCTCGACCCAGCCGTCAACCAGATCGTTCCCGCGAACGCTAAGATTGAGCGTGTGGCCACAACATTCAAATGGACCGAAGGTCCCGTGTGGATTCACGCTGGCTACCTGATGTTCGCGGAAATCCCAAGCAACAGTATTCGAGAATGGAGACCAAGCCAAGGCGTGAGCATCTTTATGCAGCCGAGTGGATATCTCGGCAAGGCGCCCTACGGAGGTCCGGAGCCCGGGTCGAACGGCATGACACTTGATCCCCGGGGCCGCCTCACCGTGGCGGGTCACGCGCAGCGAGACGTCTGGCGGCTGGAATCGCTCAGCCCCCATGCCGTCAGGACGATCCTTGCAGACAAGTATCAGGGCAAGGAATTGAACAGTCCCAACGACCTTGTCTATGGGCCGCACGGCGCGCTTTACTTCACCGACCCGCCCTACGGATTGCGCACCCAGGGAGACAACGACCCGCACAAAGCGCTTAAAGTTAACGGCGTCTACCGCATTCTTGATGCGGTGTCGCACAAACCCGGCGCTCCCCCCGATGAGAACAAGCTGCAACTGCTCATTTCTGACTTGACGCGGCCCAATGGCATTGCGTTTTCACCCGATTATAAATATCTCTACGTCAATAATAGCGAGCCTAAAAAACTCTGGATGCGCTATCGCGTGAAGCCCGATGGAACACTGACCGATGGAACGATCTTCTACGACGCCACCTCGGATCACTCGGTTGGAGCTCCCGACGGGATGAAGGTAGATGTAAAGGGCAACATCTATAGCGCCGGCCCGGGTGGTGTTTGGATTTTCTCCCCGCAGGGTAAACATTTGGGCACCATTCACCCGCCCGAGCGAGTCGGCAACGTGGCCTGGGGTGGCGCTGACGGTAAGACGCTTTATATCTGCGCCAGCACCAGCATCTACAGCATCCGGGTGAACATTCCCGGCGTGCGCCCGTAGCCCTCAGCCGTCCCGCTTACGCGGGAGGGTAGCGAGCATGGCGAGCCGGGTAAGGGCCGCCATGCGGTCCCTGTTATAATGTCGTGCAGGGATCTCATGCAAACGCAATTTGTAACCATTGCTGGTGGCGGCCTTGCGGGAAGCGAAGCCACCTGGCAGCTTGCCGAGCGCGGGATTGCAGTGGCGCTTTATGAGATGCGCCCAGATCATCAGACACCCGCGCACAAGACGGACCTGCTGGCGGAACTGGTCTGCAGCAATTCCCTCAAATCCAACACGCCCGGCGCGGCCTCATGGCTAGTGAAAGAAGAACTGCGCCGCTGCGGTTCGCTCCTTTTGAAGCTCGCTGGCGAGAATGCTGTCCCGGGCGGCTCCGCTCTGGCCGTTGACCGGGATCGCTTTTCCGCCGCCGTAACCGCCGCCATCGAGCAACACCCCCTCATCGATCTGCGCCGAACCGAACTGCAGGAGATTCCTTCGCAAGGCCTCGTTTTGATTGCCACCGGACCGCTTACCTCAGACACGCTGACGCGCCGGTTGCAATCTCTTACCGGCACAGACAGTCTCGCGTTTTATGACTCCATCAGCCCGATCGTGGACGCGGATACTCTCAACTTGCGGCGCATCTTTCGCGCCTCGCGCTACGGTAAGGGCGGCGAGGATTATCTTAACTGCCCCATGAATGAAGCGGAATACCGGGCTTTTTACGAAGCCTTGCGCGGCGCGGAGACGGTTGAAACGCACTCTTTTGAAGACGTGCGCTATTTCGAGTCTTGCCTTCCCATCGAAGAGCTGGCGCGGCGCGGCGTCGATACGCTGCGTTTTGGCCCCATGAAGCCGGTTGGGCTTGTGGATCCACGCACCGGCAAGCAACCTTATGCCGTAGTGCAATTGCGGGCCGAGAACCTTCGTTTTTCGAGCTATAACTTAGTGGGTTTTCAAAACCATTTACGATTCCCTGAGCAAAAACGCATCCTGCGTATGATTCCCGGCCTCGAAAACGCCGAATTCCTCCGCTACGGGCAGATTCATCGCAATACATATTTGAACGCGCCGCGGCTGCTCGCACCGGATTTGAGTTTGAAGAATGCTCCTCACGTTTTTATTGCCGGCCAACTTTCGGGAGTCGAAGGTTACGTTGAGTGCATCGCCTCGGGATTCCTTGCGGGTCTTGCTCTTGCGCAGCGCGCTCTGGGCGCAGCGTATGAAACGCCGCCGCGCGCCACGGCGCTGGGATCATTGGTTCATTTCATCACTCACGCCGATCCGTCGAATTACCAACCCACGAACATTTCGTTTGATCTGCTCCCGCCCATCGAAGGCTTGCCGCGATCCATCGCGCGTGACCGCAAGGCAAGGCGGGAACGCCAATGCGAGCAGGCTCTGGCCGCAATCGAAGAATGGCGCGCGGCGCAAATGTCCTATGAACGAATTTGACGGCTGCATCGACGCCTTTATCGAATACCTTGCAACCGAACGCAATGCCTCGGCGCATACGGCAAGAAACTATCGCAGCGACCTGATTCAATTCCGCGATTTTTTGCAGAGCAAGAATAACAATGCTCCGCCCGCGCTTGCGGCAATTAGTTCTCTCGACATAAGGGATTTTCTAGGCTATCTGATGGAGAACGCGCGGCAAAAAAGCTCTGCCGCCCGCAAGCTGGCCGCCCTGCGGTCCTTCTTCAAATTCATGTGCCGCGAGCAAAAACTCGCCGCAAATCCCGCGGCGCAAGTCTCAACGCCGAAAAGCCCCAAAAAACTGCCGCGCATCATGACCGAGGAAGAAACCAACGGTCTGCTCGACCGGCTGGCCTTGGAGTCCGAAGCGGGCGGATTCACGCTGGCGCGCGACCGCGCCATTTTTGAGTGGCTTTACTCTTCAGGCCTGCGCGTAAGCGAGCTTGCTGGGCTCGATCTCACCAGCCTGCGCATGGGTGAGGGAGTGGTTCTCGTGCGGGGCAAGGGCCGGAAAGAGCGCATCGTTCCCTTCGGCTCGAAAGCCCGCAACGCTCTGGCCAACTATCTGCCGGCGCGTGCAAAAGTGCTTGTCCAGAACAAGACTGGGAACGCGGCGTTGTTCGTCAACGCGCGCGGGGGCCGTCTCAGCGCCCGCTCGGTCCATCGCATTGTTCGCAAATACGTCCGGCTGTTTGGTCCCAACCTTCGCGTTAGCCCGCACTCACTGCGCCACGCCTTTGCTTCCCACCTTTTGGCCGAAGGCGCGGATTTACGCGCTATTCAGGAAATGCTCGGCCACGTGAGCCTCTCGACCACTCAAAAGTACACCCAAGTGTCCATCCGGCAATTGATGGACGTTTACGACAAGGCGCACCCGAAGGCTTGAAGTCCCGGCCAAAACGCCCGTGCGAAACTGAAAGCGTCAAGGATACAAAACCTTGCTCCACGTCGCTGTTGTTGATCCAAGGTCGTAAAACTCCTCAGTAATTGACGTAAGCTGTCCATCTGCGCTTTTGAGCGTCAGTAGCGTCGAGCCATTGTAGACCAGCACGCTCGACGGCTGCGGCGTGTGCGCGTACCATGCGACGCCCTGCGCCCCGTGTAATTCGCTTGCATCACCATAAGGCAGCGCGCCATGTCCAAGGCAGCGGCAGTAAGTAGCCGAAGGTGGATTGCTCTTGGTGGGATTGGTATAAACCACTCCCAGATGCTCGTGCCCCCAGTACCAGACAAACGGATCGCCCCCTAACGCACCGTTAATTTCCGCCCAGAGCGGCTGCTTCACCGTGCCGTTGTCGGACAAGCCGTTGTGGTGTGTGAGCAGAATGACCTTGCCCGGCGAAACATTCAAACTTCGCATCCATTGGCCTTGAATTCCATTGACTCCGCCGATGCTGCCGTCCATCACCATGGGCAAAGTGGAAAAATAGGCGGTATCAAGCCCAATAATTGTCCAGCCGCCGTATTGCAGCGCAAAATAGCCGGTATGATTTTGCGCCGAGAAGGGTGAATTGGGCACGTTCAGCGCCTGAAAATACCCTTCAGCGCCGCTATACATTTCGTGGTTTGAGTTCAGCGTAAAGGATTTCCCTGCATAAGTCGGCGGCCAAAATCCGATGAGGTTGGTTGTAGCCTCGTGAAGCGGCAGATAATCTCCTGCCGTCCCGGCGTAATAAACGTCCCCCAGATGAACGATATAGTCCGGGAGAAGGCCCACGATCTGGGCCATGACGCCGGCGGCGATGCTATCGCCCGTGCCCCAGTCGCCGACCAGCGCAATTTTCACCTCGCCGGGCGTGCCGCCCGCAAGCGGAATAGGCGGCGCAGGCGTCGTGCCAAACGTTACGGGATGACCGAGGTGGTGCGACAAAAGATAATCAATCCAGGCCCAGACCCAGCGCACGTCAAGTTGCTCGTACTGACGCTCGCCGTAAACAATTCCATTCGGGGCCACCAGCCCGCCCGTTCTCCCACAAGCGACGAGCGAGTTGTAGTTCGCATCGTCGATTTGCGTCGGGATGCGCCGGGCAATCGTACCCCAAAGAAACTTGAGAGCCTTGATGAGCGGATCGCTGCCGCTCAAAAAATTTTGAATCACCTGCGGTGGATGATTGGCCCAGTAAGGGAGCAAACCGCACTCGAGCCTGCCTCGGACTCCGGCGGGCACGACGGGCGGCAGAGGAAGGGGTGGCTGCCAGACGCCATTTTGCATCATGAGCTGAATCAACTGATATTCGCTCATTTGCAAGAATGGGATCAGGTCTTCGAGGGACGGGGGAAGGAGATGAATATTGCTCAGCTTTTGCTTGAGATTTTCAAGGTCCTGGAGGGCGAAATTCATGATTTTCGTGCTCCTTTTGTGTTGTTGCGGCAGTATACCGCAATCTTCGGCCGCCAGGTTTTAAATAGTAGAGACCGGCTGCCAGAGGCGCCTCTACACTTTGTCTCCCGCTTTTGCAAGCTTCTCCTCTGCGGGCGCAGGCCGATTTCCATTGCGGCCACCGGGATCCGCGGGCAAACTTGTCTTCGTCTCAGACGTGTCGGAGTTTGGCGTCATAGGAAGCAGCTTTTCGCCATGGTGAAGCAGTTTTACAAGGGCGCGGCTTAGCCGCGATCTCACTTCATAACGCTCCGCGGCCTTGGTCATATAGCGGACGATCAACTTAGTGCCTGAGTCGCCGGGCGTCATATTGATTTCCGTCCCTGCTGAAAACAACTCAAAGCCTGACCGGTGGGCGGCGCGACGCCATTCCGCTTCCGCCTCTCGCAGGCTAGGTTCCGTTTCCTTCGTCACCAGAGCGCGGATTTGCTCAATCAGCGGGTAGGGATCTTCGTTTTTGGGAATTATCAGTGAGAGATCGTCCCACATCCACTGGCCCGCCGTAGAGAAATTGAAGAAGTAACCCTCAACCGCATAGCTATTCAAAAAGGCTACTTGACGGCCCGTAGGGTGGCCCGCTTCCGTCCAGTTGCCGGTTTCGAGCAGCAGGGTGCGCAACAAACCGATTTCCATCACTTCGCCCCGCACGCCGTTAATCTCTACCCAGTCACCCACGTGAATCCCGTTCCGCCCCATCAGGACGAAC
>DASZAA010000328.1:0-7189 GCA_035945615.1 Terriglobia bacterium | reverse complement strand
GTGGAGATAACGCCCCACAATTCCATTAGAATTCGCCAGCCCGTTCGGATATTGCGGCGAGCGCGAATTCAGAAACAGCCGCGGGGATTCCACCGTCGCGCAGCAGACCACGACGATCTTCGCCTTAACCTGTTCTTCCGTCTTGGTTTGCGTATTCACAAAGGATACTGCCCGCGCCAGCCCTTCCCGGTCTACCAGGATTTCCCGCGCCAGTGCGTTTTGGCGCAAAGTGAAATTCCCGGTGGCCTTCGCTTTGGGGATCATAGCAACGGCGCTGTTGTAAACCGCGCCGACGTCGCAGCCGTCCATACAGTGGCCGCAGTAGTGGCACGGCGGGCGACTATCATAAGGCACGGTCAGCACAGCCTTGCGCACCGAAATCAGCGGTATGCCCATCGCTTTGGTTGTGCGGTGTAAGATGTGCTCGCTGCATCGCCACGGAATGGGAGGCAAATAATGCTTCCCCCCAGGCAGGATTTCGAGATGGTCATCTTGCCCACAGACGCCGATCATCTGCTCGACGCGCTCATAGTACGGCGCGAGATCCTCGTAGCTGAGCGGCCAGTCCTCCTCCACCCCGTCGATTGTGCGCGCTTTAAAATCGCGCGCCGCGTAGCGAAGCGTCACCGCGTTCCAGTGCACGGTGCGGCCCCCTAGGACGCGCAGCCGGTCCATGCTGACCTGATCACAATTTTCATAGCGAATTGATGACGAAACATCGCCCTGATGGAAGTATTTCTGCTTCTCTCCGCGCATTCCTCTATAGGGCAGTTCATAAGGCCAATCGTGCGACATAAAATCGGCCAGCGGCACTTCTTGGCCCGCTTCAAGCATGACGACCTTGGCTCCGCCCTCGCTGAGCTCCTTGGCCACAATGCCTCCGGCTGCCCCGGATCCTATAACGCAAACGTCAAATGTTGGTGTCGCACTCATTATCTCTCCAATCTAGAAAATCACTGGCAATTGCATTGTTCCGTTGAAACCCCGCGCGAAACTGACCTCATCGCGGAAGAGCGGCGTCCCGCGATTCCCCGCGTTGCCCATCACCCGCGAGGGTCCATCTTAGTTTATTCCTGTCAAAAGTAAAACTTTAGAGCCAGTTGCAGAATCCGGGGTGGAGTATTTAGCCCGGTGATGCTGCTGAAATTCTTGAGATTCGTGAAGTTGAGCTGACCGGGGGGTGCCAAAATTCGGAGTATTGAACGTGTTAAAAGCCTCCAGCCGGAATTGGAGATACATACTCCCGCTGCGACTGCATCCCACTCTCATCAACTCTGCGAACTAAAAGCCAAGGCGCGGTCCGAAAGACAATTTTCGGGCGCGCAGGCGAGTTCGCTTGTAAATTCCCAGACCGCAAAGCTGGCATATTAGATATCATAGGTGTAATGGATGTCAAGATTTTTTGTTCTTCAAACATAGGATGTTTGCGATGCCTAATCTGCTGATTTAAGTCAGACGCCTCGCGCGAGTCGGGTGGCTTGCCGGGCTTGTCCCTACTATCTGCCTGGCACGGTCATGTCTAGTCGACCGAACTGGCGGCGGGCGGCGCAGAAATGGGTGTTTGCACATTCCCCGTGCCCGACACCTCGCCTGTGCGAGACTGAAGCCCAAGATTTCTTTCCCTATCTTTAGTTAGGTGCTTTCGCACGGCACCATCGCTATATTCAGTGTCCTCTGAGAATTCTGAACGAACCGATTCAGACATCCCATGCTCCCCGCGGCCGGGTGTGACTCACGCCGGAGCGGACGCCAGTGCAGGGGTTGTACATCGCAGCGAGTTTTGCTGAGCTGCGATGGGCGCACCACAAAAACGGGTGAAAAATCGGGAGGAGGGAGACTGCCATGAGGGCCAGAAAGAAATGGAAACTTACCGCTGCGGCGATATTCGTGGTTCTGGCTGTAGCCAGCCGGCTTCCCGCGCAGAACGCGAATTCGGGAGAAATTCGAGGCACGGTGACAGATTCATCCGGCGCCGTAATTCCAGGCTCGGCAGTCGCGATTAAGAACGTACAGACCGGCGTCGTAAATCAAACCACCACCAACCAGTCCGGCCGGTACGACGTTCCATTTATGGAGCCGGGAAGTTATACCATCACTTTCTCAAAGCAAGGTTTTCACAACTTTATCCGCGAGGGCATCGTTCTGCGGATCGAAACCTTGGATGTTAACGCCACTCTTCAAATTGGAGCCACAACCCAACAAGTGGTTGTAAGCGCCCCTGTGCCTCTCCTCGAAACCCAAACCACCGGACAGAGCGTGAACCTTACTTCGACGACGATTGACGCGGCGCCAATTACAGGCGTTGATTGGCGCAGTGAGATGATCCAACTCATTCCCGGAGTGAATACCGGCGGCGGCGGCGGGATGGTCGGAGGGGGGCAGCAAGCTGGCATTAACGGCACGCAGGGGTATAACATCAACTTTCTCACCGACGGCTCCGCGTCCACCGATCCAAGAGATTTCAACAATAGCAACAACATTCTCCCGATTGACTCCATCTCCGAGATCAGCATTAATTCAAGCAACGCGCCCGCGCAATACGGCAACGGTCTTACCGCGATTAATGTGATCACAAAAAGCGGGACGAACCGGTGGCACGGGAGTGCGTATGAATTCATTCAAAACACGGCGCTTAATGCCAGGGGTTTCTATAACCAGTCGGGAGCAAAGGCGGTGGAGCACTGGAACAACTATGGTGGCAGCGTGGGCGGCCCGATCAAAAAGAATAAGCTGTTTTTCTTTTTCAACTATCAGCGCAATCCTTCGTCGACTCCGACTTCCGGACTCTACAGTTATCCGACGGCAGCCATGGAAGCGGGTGATTTTTATGGGATTACGGGTAGCACGAACCCGGCGTTTTTCAACCCATCGGGCTCGCTGCTCACAACACAAGATCCGGTAGCGTTGAAGCTTCAAAGCTATTTCCCTGCGGCGAGTGCTCCGGGATGGGTGAAGGGATGCCCTGGTCCCGTGTCTCCTTCCGCTTCCAATCCACAAACCTGCCCGGCGATTAACAATTATGTGTTTAACGGCAGCAGCCCGAATACGTCGACGTGGTACACGGGCAAGGTTGATTACAACATTTTCTCTAAGCAGAAGCTTTCGGTCAGCTTCAACTACTATCCTAACTTTGTCAGTTATGTTCCGCCGGACCCTCTCTACCCCAACGACGCGTCGGACATAAGTCAAGCCCACAACTATAACCTGACGGGCCAGATATCGGACGTCTATACGATTACTCCGACCACGCTGAACGAGTTTCGTGCCGGGGCCATGCACGAGCTCGATTCTTATCACCCTCCCTCGCTCGGCAAGAACGATCCGGCAACGATTGGCCTTGAGCCTGCCTACGGCACGAATGCTCCTGCCAATGTATTCCCTAAGGTCACAGTTGATTCCGGGGCGGGCGCCGGGTGCTTTGCTTTGGGCGCTGGATGTGGCGAAAACGGCAACATCGACGCAGTTTTGGGCGAAGAGGTTTACAACTACTCCGACGTTCTCACGCTGATTCGCGGCAAGCACACAATTAAACTGGGCGGTGAGTACGACAGGGACTATCAGAACTATACCAATTGGGGTGACATCACTTCGGGCAACTTCGAATTTAACGGAGGCGTTACCGGAATTCCCTATGCCGACTTCTTGTCTGGCGACGTTTATGGGTGGTACGTCTACGAGTCGGACGAAACCGGCGCTCATATGTGGAATTCAGCGCTATTTGCCAGCGATGACTATAATGTTTCACCGCGCGTGACGTTGAACCTGGGTCTTCGCTGGCAAATGCAATCTGGCTGGGGCGTGAAGGGAAATCTATTCGGGAATTACGACCCCAATTTGCCAAATACCGCGGATGGCGGGCTATACAAGGGAGCGATTCTCTATGGCGGCCAGGGCGACACACAATACGGAGGACCGATTAGCAAGATGACGACCATCCAAAATGCCGACAATAGGGAATTTGCTCCCCGGGTTGGAATTGCCTGGTCACCTCGCCAAAATTGGTCGATTCGCGCCAGCTACGGCATTTTTGACGCTCCCCGCGATGCCGAAAATTACACGGATGGAGCACTGGGCCTGGGCTTTAACCCGCACAACGTTGGCTACGGAGGATACGTCTTCGGGAGCTCGCCGTTCAAGCTGGCGGCAGGACCGCCTCCAGGAACGGTTGTCTTTCCCACCCTTCAAACGCTTTCGCCGGAAATCGACAACTTTAGCAGCGTGACGTACTACCCGCGAAACATGCCCGTAAACTTCGTGCAGCAATTTCTCTTCAGTGTTCAGCACGAATTCGCAGGCGGCATCCTACTGGATACGAGTTTCGTCCACACCCACGGCAACAATCTCAATTTCGCCACCAATATCAACCAGGCTCCCGTGGGGAAACTTGGGTGCACCGGCTACAACTGCGGCAATCCCAATCCCATCTTCACCTCAATTCAGGCCCAAAACTATACCGGATGGTCGAACTACAATGCGTTGCAGATTCGTCTTCAGAAGAGGATGAGAAATGGCCTGGATTTGCAGGTGAATTACATCTGGTCGAAATCGATGGACACGGGCACGGGCAACGGTCATGGATCGGGCGTCGACATCTATCAGAACGCATACAACCCCGCCTTCAATTATGCCTTGTCTAACTTTGACGTGGCTAATGCCCTTGTGGGCCAGGTGGTCTACGCTCTGCCATTCGGCAGTGGGCGCGCCTTTGCGCTTCACGGGATAGCCAATCAGGTGGCCGGAGGCTGGCGCGTTTCCAGTATTTTCCAATGGCACGGCGGCGTTCCATTCACGCCGGTGATTCAGAGTTCCGTTGCGACTGGCATTGACCCCGGGCTGGCTCCTTCGTTAGCCAATGGTTCTACCTTGTATCCTGAACTGATTGGCGACCCCCACGTGCCCAATCCCACAAACGGAAAATGGTTCAATCCAGCGGCCTATGCTAACCCTACCCCCGGAACCTTTGGCAGCTCGGGACGAAACACTTTGATTGGCCCCGGTTATAGCGACATCGACTTCAGTATTGCCAAGGTTTTCCCCTTACACTTCGAGAGCACGAACATCGAGGTCCGAGCGGATATGTTTAACCTGCTCAATCACGTCAATTATGCTAACCCAGATGCGAACGTGGGCTACACATCCTCCGGGGCACTGGCCGATCCCACAAGCGGCACAATCACTGGGCCTGAGGGCGGCTCACGCATTATACAACTCGGCGTTCATGTTACCTTCTGACCGGGACGCGCGAGATGCTGTGGCAAATATCGGTAAAGAGTGGGATCGATGGCAATAACTACGGGCCGGTTCGCAGTATTCAATTAGGCGCTCACGTTTTATTTTGACGTAGCCGCAATTCATTCCGTTTGCAGCTACAATCGGGTATGCCGGATTCGCTTGCATCCGTGATCGTGAAGCCCCGTAACAACAAGAAAAGGCCGGTCGAAGTCCACTGCGCTGGTAATTGCCTGATTGCAATGGACGCGGCCCTATACTCCACGGGGGGCGTCCCATCTTCTCCGCGCGCGGCTTTTGGCTGGGACCTGGCGCTTGTAATTTTTTTGGTTTTTCTCTTTGCTTCACCATTCACATCCGCTGCGCAGACGGGGAGATCAAGGACGGCGGATATTCAGGCTCATCTCCAGCGAGCCCAGAACGCGCTGAAGAATAACCAACCGGAAGTTGCGGCGACGGAATTGCGCGCGGTTCTGGCCTTGGATCCCCAAAATGCAGACGCGCTTGCAAACCTGGGCGTCATTGCATTTTTCCAGGGCGATTGCCGGGCCGCCTCGCAGGATTTTAGCCGCGCGCTGGCCGTTCGCCCTGCCATCACTCAAGCCAAGGCTCTTTTAGGCATTTGCGAAATTCGCTTGGGAAACGGCGCAGGCGCAGCCCTGCTTCAAAGCTCTTATTCAGAGCTTAAGGACAAAAAGTTGCGCACTGAAGTGGGCATGGAATTGGCTGATTTCTACTACCGTGAAGGTGACTTTGACCGCGCTTCGCCGCTTCTGCAATCTCTGGTGGAAAACAATCCGGATGACATCAACGTTTTATACCTTGCGCAACGGGTCTACACCGAGATGGCCGGCGGCATTGTGAACAAGCTGGCCGTCGAAGCGCCCGGCTCAGCTCGAATGCAGGAGGTGATAGCCGAGCGCCTGGTAAATGAGGGAGACGTCCAAGGGGCGATCAAGCATTACAAGAAGGCGCTCGCCATCGATCCACATCTTGCGGGCGTGCACTTTGAATTGGGCGAGTCCATTTTGCAATTGACTCCCGCTGATCCCCGAGCGCAGGCGGAAGCGGAAAAGGAAATTGAAACCGCTCGCGCGAAGGAAGGCGATAGCGCCGCCATTGAATGTCAATTGGGCCGTATTGCGCTTCTCCGCGCCGATACCGAACAGGCTCATGTTCACTATCAACGCGCCTTTCAACTTAATCCTGGCAATGCCGAAGCGCAGTTAGGCCTTGGCAGCGTGCTGATGAAAATGCAAAAGCCACAAGAGGCACTGAAGTATCTGCGAATGGCGGTCCAAACGGACCCGCTCAACAGCGAAGCTCATTACCAGCTTGCAATGACCTACCGGGACCTGCAAATGCCGGATGATGCCGAGAAGCAGATGAAGCTGTTCCAGGAAATAAAGCAAACGATGGACCAGGTGAAAACGCTTTACCGGCAGATGAACCGGCAGGCGGAGCCACCCGGGACAAGTCCGCCTGCCGCTTCGCGGTAATACGGCATCGCGCCTGCCAAAGCCGCCAAAACGCCGGCGCTGGTCAGCTTGCGAATTCGAGATTCTGGAGCCTGATCATGCCTGAATTGTTGCGACTCGAGAACAAGCACGAAAGTGTTCTATCGATTGTTCTATTGGGAGCAGGCTTGTTGTTTGCATGTGGCCTGCGCGCGCAAGCCCAGGCGCAGTACATCATCGGCGCCGACGTGTCTTTTCTCAAGCAGGCGGAAGACCACGGCACTGTTTTCAAAGACAATGGCCAGACGAAGCCTGCTCTTCAGATTTTTAAAGATCATGGCTATAACTGGGTGCGGCTGAGGCTTTTCGTCAACCCTGTTTCGCTGCCGAACAATCTTGCGTACACGATTGCTTCCGCCCAAAAAGCCAAAGCATTGGGATTTAAACTCCTTCTGGACTTGCATTATTCCGACACGTGGGCCGACCCGGGCAAGCAATATACC
>DASZAA010000327.1:0-19697 GCA_035945615.1 Terriglobia bacterium | reverse complement strand
TGCGAAGGAATCGGGAAATCCTTATAAATCAGGCAGACCTTGTTTCCGTAGCGCGGCAGCAACACATTTTCGAGAAACCCCTGCATTTCCGCGCAGTGGGGACACTCGAGGTCCGCATACTCAACAATGGTCACGGGGGCGCCGAGCGGACCCGAATGCGGCTGGTCCCGCTTATTAATCAGGCTCTCGATTTCCTTTGGAGTACGCATTACGAAAAGTTGGCCCAGAACCGCGAAACGCTTGTCGTCTGTTACGTAAAAATACTGGCTTTGCTTGTGGCCGTTCATTTCCGCCGTAACATTGGATTGGTAAAAGCCCGGCACTAGCGAAGGCTGCAGCGGACCGGCGCTAAGCTGCCATTCCGTGCCTAGCTTAAATCGGTCGCGAATGCTGTGCAGAAGCCCGGCTTTCGGGTCCGGCCCAAGGAAATACATGGCGCTTCTTGCGAGATAGCGCCCGTTTTTGGAAATGCTGTCAACCTCGTTGTAGGTCTTGCCGTTGGCTGTCGCGACAAGATGGCACTCGTAATACGCGGGGTTCTGCGAGCTTTCAAGCGGTCCGGCATTGACCTGAACATCGGGCGTGAAGTAGCCGTATTCGCGTAAATAGGTGAGGATCTTCTGGTGGAGCACCGCTTCGGGAAGAGGGGCGCTGTGCGCAACCTGCCTCGCACCCAAGGTTAAAGAAGATATGCTGAGCGCCGCAACAGCCACAGCCCAACCAAGCCTGCTTTTCAAAATCAACGATAACCTCCCAGCATAAGACTCGCTCAAACCCCAAATAAACCATTTTAGCGGACTTTCGCAGGGTAAAGCAATTTAAGGCGTCGGCGGGTAGTGTCCTAAATCTGTGTTGCTAATTTTAATCCCACGACATTTCACTGAATATACGAGAGAGGTTATTGCAATGGAAGAACATTTTATCAAGAAAGGACCCAGCATAGCTAAACTTAAACGACCCATAAATACGTTTGACTTGAGGCCTAGGCGAAGGTATCCTTCTGGGCCGCTGGGAGCTAGGAGCATGAGCGCAGTTATCAGTATGGTATGTACGGATGGCGTCGTGTTAGCAGCAGATAAGCAAATCACTGTCCCCGGATATTTTAAATATCACAAAACAAAGATTGACGGCTTGGAAGGGAAGGGATGGACGGTTGCTTATGCCTATGCTGGCTCCCCTGACCTAATGAAGGAAGCGACCGAGAGAATCTTCGGCAAAATTAAGCCTGATAACCCAAACATCGATCCGAACATGGTTCGTGCTGTAGCGGAAACTGAGCTTGAAACAATGGGGTACAGATTCACCGAGTTCGACCTAGACTTGATTTTGGTTACTACCACCGCCACAGAGATTGAAACCGTGAGATTCGCCGGGAGCCGTAAGGCTTTCTACGCGACGACGGGCATAGAGATACTCGGAGTCGGGGAATCATCCTTGCTCACATATTTGGCTTCTTTGCTCTATGAGCAAGGTAAGACAGATATTTCCTTTGGCGTGCTGGCCGCAACCTACATGGTGGAAAAGGCAAAAGAATATATCGACGGATGCGGCGGAGATACTGACTTGCTGATAGTAAAGAAAGGCAATCAATTAGATACATGGTCTTTCGTTGATCGCGTAGCGTCATACATTCGCATGCGGAAAGCAGAAGCGACCGCGATTCGAGACATAGTTACACACGGGACAGTACCTAGTCAGTAGGCCTAACCTCAGATGTTCTCCCGCTTCGCGCCCATCTCGCTAAAACAGCCTGGCGTGCGATTTCCTTACGCCTCTCAGGTGATAGCGCCTTAGCTCTAGCCTTCCCGCCTTTCAGTCCTCCGAGCCTTCCAAGTGCTACAGCGGCCGGATTTTTCTCTCCACGTTTCATGCCACGATCTTAAACCGGAAAAACCACCATGTTCTTGAGCGGTCATGTAACTGCAAGAAAACATGGGGAATATAGTTCTTGACATATACTTTAGCGGTCAAGTATAGTTGGGGAATGACTTGGAAACTGGCGCGTCCTCCACCAGAGGCGCGAGAAGTAAAAAGCCCCGTTCTCGGTTCCAGCCGGGAGCGGGGCTAAATCAGCAAGCGGAGTGAGCCGCAATGCCGATCCTCAAAGACATTATCGGCTTTCCCCGCAGAAAAGGAAAGCCGAAATGACGTTCCACAACTGCCGTACTCAATGCAGGAAATTCGGGAAAGATCGGAAGGGCTATCAGCGTTTCCGTTGCGCTCACTGCTCGAAAACATTCACTGAACCGCACAACGGGCACCTCTTCGGGATGTACACGCCTTCGGAGAAAGCATCGCTAATTCTCAAGATGCTTGTGGAAGGTATGAGCGTGCGAAGTGTTGAGCGGTTGACGGGTGTTCACCGGGATACCATCCTGAAATTGCTCGTACTGGCCGGGGAACGCTGCGAAAGGCTATTGGAAGATCGGATCAAGAAGGTTCCTGTCCAGGATGTTCAATGTGACGAAATTTGGGGCTATGTTGGCTGCAAGGAAAAGAACAACGAGAGCGGCGATCCTCTGCGCGGGGATGCGTACTGCTTTGTAGCCTTGGAGCGTAACAGCAAGCTCGTAATATCTTGGCACCTCGGCCAGCGAACCGCAGAGGATACGGTTGTTTTCACTGAGAAAATCAATGAAGCTGCTCGCGGCCGATTCCAAATCACAACCGATGGTTTCCCGGCCTATCGGGATGCAGTCGATTACAGTTTGGGAACCCGCGTTGACTTCGCGCAGTTGGTCAAGGTCTATCAGGCTCCCCGCGACGGAGAACAGCGATATTCGCCTGCTGAAGTTGTAGACGCCGTACCTGTCCCAAGATGCGGGAAACCAGACTTCGACAAAATTTGCACGTCCCACGTTGAAAGGCAGAATCTTTCAATCCGCATGGGAATGCGCCGGATGACGCGGCTGACGAACGCTTTCAGCAAGAAGTGGGAGAACCTAAAGGCTGCCTATGCTCTATGGTTCGCCTTTTACAATCTATGTCGTACACACTCGGCCCTTCGTGTGACTCCCGCAATGGAAGCGGGCATCACGGATCACATTTGGAGCATGGAGGAGTTGTTAAAAGCGGGTAATATACGAGCGGCGTGAGAATAGCAGCCTACTAATTCCCGATGGATTACGAGCTACTTTTGGACTGCATTCGCTATCTCTTGGACCAGTAGCTTATATTCCTGTGCGGACATATCCTTTGGAGCGGCACCAGACTGTTTCATTGCTTCTAGCTGCTTGTCCACATATTCCTTCGCAATTTCAAGCCGTTTTTCACTGTTCATTTTCTCTTGGCTCCTTTGTCTTGGACAAACTTGTCAATGATATAGTCTCCGAAAAACTCGCGGAAATGCTTGAATCGTGCTTTGTTATCTTCTTGGTGGTTCCTCAGGCTCTCGTCTATTTCTAGCGTAGGAAGCAACACTTTGAGGATATCATCGGGTCGAGGATCGCGTCCACCCGTGAGGTGTTGCTTGGTAAAGTCGAAGGCGTTCCCGACCATCGTATTCCAATGTCCCTCGTACTTATCGTAGAGTTTATCAAATTTTTTGTCCTTCAGGTCTTTAATTTTGGATTCTGTCAGTCCCACGGCAAGTATCCCCCATCACACGGAGCATAGGACGCCTATTATAGCGAATAATCCGGTCAATGCCAGAACAACTTTCAGGGCAGTTAACAAGTGAACCAAGGCCCATTTATCACCCTCCAGTGCGCATACACTCATCCAGCTCAGGCCCAGCGAAGCCAACACCGGGATAAGCGTGGAGCCTACAAGGCGACGGTATTTATCTCCTCGCTTAGTCTGAAAAGATTCTGCTTTTGTAAACAGGAATCCAGAAAAGATTAGAAGGAGGCCAGCAAGGGCCATGCCGCTGGAAAGTGCTGCGAGGACTGTGTCTCGGTCTGGCAATCTAGTAGACTATAACATGGCACACAAACAAGCGCCGAGCATCACCGAGATGGTCCATCCGAGTCTCGGCCATCAACACAGATTTAGGACACTACCCGTCGGCGGGTAGTGTCTCAGTTTGAATTCGTCCAGCCTTGCGCTGCCCACTTGACGGTGACAAACCTAGTTCACGCCGAAACGCCCACTGGATTCACAAGAGTTTGCATGTGACCATGGCGATGGAAGCTGGACGCATGGATCATGCCCGGACTATTGAGGATCTTATGCAGCTTATTGATTAACTGAAGGTTATGACACAAATAACAAGAAATGGGTAGTTTAGGCAAGTTTATCTTCTCGCAAGATAAACTATGATAAACTTCGTATATTATGGACCCGAAAGTAAATCCCTTTGCGCCGGGTGCTGGCTCCCAACCTCCAGAGCTCGCCGGTCGTGACGGCATTTTGAAGGGAGCGAGTATTGCCCTGGCTCGCATAAAGAATCGCAGGTCTGCGAAGAGCGTGATTCTAGTTGGCCTGCGTGGCGTCGGGAAAACCGTCTTGCTGAACAGAATTTGGCAAGCAGCCGCAGATGAAGGTTTTAAAGCGGTGCTGATTGAATCACATGAGGACAAACGCATAGCTGAACTTCTCATACCTCCGTTACGCCAGATTCTATTTTCACTCGATGCAATGGAGAATTTCAGTGACAAAGTCAAACGTGGGTTTAGGGTGCTGAGCAGTTTTAGCAAAGGCTTGAAGGTTAAAGTATCCGATATCGAATTGTCGGTAGACCCCGAGTTAGGCGCTGCGGACAGCGGCGATCTTGAAGCAGACCTAGGCGAGTTGTTCGTTGCGATTGGAGAAGCAGCAGCAGACAGAGGAACTGCTGTTGCAGTCTGCGTGGATGAATTGCAGTACTTGGATGAAAAAGAACTCAGTGCTCTGATCATGGCGATCCATCGTATTAACCAGCGCAATCTGCCTCTTACTTTGGTCGGAGCAGGACTGCCCCAAATCATTGGGCTCACAGGTAAATCAAAATCGTACGCAGAACGGCTATTTGACTTCCCGCCAGTTGGGCGTCTAAACGACAAGGATTCTGCCAGTGCCCTACAAAACCCTGTCCGTCTTCAGGAAGTTAATTTCACAGATACGGCGGTCGAGGAAATTGTAAGAGAAACGCACGGTTACCCGTACTTTCTCCAGCAATGGGGCCATGAAGCTTGGAACATCGCCACAACATCACCAATCACCGTGGAAAACATCCATGAAGCCAGCAAGTTGGCCATTGCTAATCTTGACCAAAGCTTTTTTCGGGTTCGCTTTGACCGTCTTACGCCAAGAGAAAAGGAGTATATGCGAGCGCTTGCTGGACTTGGAGACGGTAACCAGCGCTCAGGAGACATAGCAGCGGCGTTGGGCGTAACGCCGCAGTCAATCGCGCCAATTCGATCCAGCATAATTAAGAAAGGAATGATCTACAGTCCCGCCTATGGTGATACAGCATTTACTGTTCCCCTCTTCGGAGATTTTTTAATCCGCAGCATGCCAAACGAATAACGCCAAAAATCCACAATCCACCCAAAAGCTGGCTGCCGTTTTCCAAACTGCACCACTACCCGGATACGAGGGAGCTTTACGGTTGCTTGCTTCATCTATAGCAGAGTTTTGTTTTTAAAACTCTGCGGCCTGTCCTTGGGACCGCTGAAAGGCGTCTGTCTCGGTGGCTTCCCCGCCAGCATCTACGGATTAAGGGCCAGCGGCCAGAGGCCGCCGCTACAACAGCTTTCCGCTGGGACCGGCGAAAAGCCGCGGAGTTTAAAAACAAAGCTCTGCTCTACAGCTCCGTCGTGCGAATGCGGCTTATTTTATCCGGCGGTGGAAGCGGATTTCCACGCCATAGACGCCGTTGATATCGCGCTCGCCGATAAGCGAGATTTTATTGCTGACGTCCCAGCGCAGGCGTATATCGCGCTGCTGCGCCGCGGCTGTATTGGTGGAATACGTCACCGTGAGGTCGCGGGACACTTGCTCCTCAACCGTCACGCGCGCGCCGCCGGCGCTGGTGGGTCCCAGCAGGTTAGGGTCGATGCTGATGTGGCTCACTCCGAAGAGTTTTTGGAAGCGGCCCGAAACCTGGCTTGAGAGCGCCGTGGTGAGCAGCGACCCGGCGCCCACGGCCCCCATGCGCTGCGTCCCGCTCGAGCTCATCAGCGCCTGCTGCGGCGCGTAGCCGAGCGCAAGAAGCGAGAGAATTTGCTCCGAGGGCAGCGGCGGGTCGGAGCGGTAAGACATCTTGGCGCGGTCGGCAGGCCCCGTGATCTCAATTGTCAGATCGTACCGCTCGACGCGCGTCGTAGCCTCGATATCCAGCACGGGCGTGGTTTGGTAGGGGCTACTCATGCTGATGTCGCCCCGATTGATCTTGTAAGTGTTGCCCGCAATCCGCGCCTGCCCCTCGCGGAGGTGGATGTCTCCCGTGGCCACCGGCCTGGCGAGCGTCCCGCGCACGTTGACGTCAATGCTGGCCACATAGCTCAGAGTGGGCGAATCAAGACGCACCGTGGGATTGGTGATCACATGCAAGTCGAGTCTGATTTTAGAAGCGAGCGCCTGTGGAGCGCCCGTCAAATTCTCAGCCACCGGCGTTTCAAGCGATACGCCCGTAGCGCCCAGCCAATTCACCAGATTGAAGTCCTCGGTGACAAACATCTCCCCCACCGTCACGTCCCCCGAGAGCAAGCCGTTCTCGGTCGAGCCGGTCAGGTTCAATTCTCCCGAAAGGATCGAAGTAAAACCGGTCGGATATTCAAACCGGACGTGTTGAAACTTTGCATCAAGATCAACAGTCGGAATCTGACCGAGCGTCGCGTAACCGGAAAGCTCAAGCGAGGTTTGGCCCGTCTCTTCGCGCAGCGATTGGATCGTCGCGCGGTTTCCCTTGAGCGTAATCGAACCGTTCAGCCCGGAGAGCGGCAGAGGTACGGAGCCGTACCGGACGCTCAGATTATGCACCCCGATCTCTCCCGAGAGCGCAGGCTGGGCCACGGGGCCGCTGTCATGAAGATCGACGCTGAAACTGCCAGCCGCGCGGAGCGATGGATCGAAGAGTTGCAGCAAAGACGCCTGGGCGTTGCCCGCAACGTCCAATAAAATTTCCGCTGGGGCGGCCAGATGCGCGGAAAAAAGCACGCTGAGCTGGGTCGAGGGGCCGTGCATCTCGAAATGGTTCGAATCGAATCTTCCGTTTGCGTACCGCACCTCTACCGGCTGAACGTTTTGCACTTCCAGGCCCGGAATGAGGATCGCAAGTTTGCTTGCCTGTGCCTGCAGCGTGATCTCCCTGGGAGACTTCAGCGGCCCCTCGCCCTTAATCGTGCCGGACGCCGTAACGGGCGTGCCGACGATGCTGCGGCCCGTAACATTGAGCCACGGATCGAGACGGAAGTCCGCGAACGATCCACTGAATTGGGACGGCCAATCTCCGCGCATCTCCGTGGTGGTGGCGAGCTTGAGGCTCCCGTCAGGACCTTTCAGACTGGCATCGCCTTTTATCTGATTTGCGGCAAAACTGAGCTGAAGCTTGAGGTCGCCTGCCTTATTTCCTCCGACGCGAAAGTCCTGAATATCCAGCTCCGATTGAATCTGGGGATTGCTGAAGCTGCCGCTGCCTTGAAGCGAGATTTCAACCGCACCTTGGAGCGCCGGCGTCTTTACTGCCTGAGCTGGCTGGGCCGTCCCGGCTAGGGGCGCTGGTGTTGTAGCGGCGCTCGCGGGCGCAAGCGCGCGGAGGCGGGCGAAATCTGTCAGCAAAAAGTTTTCCCCGTGAAATTGCATGGAGAAAGACCGCGCGGGCAAGTTGAGGCGCGCCCATCCTGCGAACGTTCCTCGCTTTTTGCGAAACACGACGTTTTGAAAATCCCAGGACGAGCCGGCAATCAGAATATGCCCAGAAAATTTGTCGAAAGACTCGCGGTCGATGGCGCCGTTCGAGACCTCGAAATCACCTTGCCCACCAAGGCTCGAAGAGACGCCGTGAACCTGCAACGTCCCGCTGGCAACGCCCGTAATGGGATAATGAAATCCAAACGCTTCTTCCAGTCCCTCCAGCGGCGAATGGGTGGCGCGTGCGGAAAAGCTCACCTGCGATTGAGGTGTCACTTTCCAATCGGTCAGGATTGCCGAGCCGCTGAAATCGAAACTGCTCGGCCCCGAACGCACCTGCGCATTTTCCACCGCAACCCCTCGTGAAGACGCACGGATCGCCCCTTGGAGGCTCTGCCAATCCCACCCCTGCAGCGTGAAATTGCCCACGCTGAGTTGGCCTTCGATTTCGGGATTGGTTATCGAGCCGGTGACAGCGCCCTGAAATACAGCTTGGGAGTGGAGCGCTAGCTGCAGGGGCTTTGAAACGCCGATAACAGTGTCCACCAGAGGTTGTTCTTCCTGAAAATCGGTGGTGGCATAGCGAACGTTCAGCCTCCCGTCCGGGCCGCCCACTTGGCCTTGCGCTGAAAAGTTCGAATGTAGCGTGGCAAATTGCGCTTTGTCGATGCGGAGAACAAAGCCGGGCTCCAAAGAAGCCGATCCTTGCATGGCGCCTGCCAGCGGCCGCTCGTCAGGCGGGATGGACGCGGGCGGCGTGGCCGTGAAATCAAAGCGGGATTGGAACCTTTTTAAGCTACCCACCCAGCTTGCCTCCATCGATCCACTTACTTTGGACGGCGCGAGTGAAAGCAGCTTTTCGAGCATCGCGCCCTGGGAAACGGCGTTGAGCGCGCGGGCGGAATTAACGCTGTTGACGCGCCCTTGCAGAGCGAACTGGGGCGTCGCGCTTAACTTGACCGTTCCGTCTCCGCTGAACGAGCCATCAAGCGCGCGGACGCGCAGATGCGTGAATTTGATTTGCGACGGGTTTGCGGCGAAATCCGACGTGAGGTCCACCGCACCGGGGTTAAACCGTGGATCATGAATTAAGACTTTTTTCGCTTGCACTGTGCCTTGCGCCGACAATTTGCCGTCTTCATACGTGGCAACGCCTCGTGCTCCAAGACTGCCGCTGGGAAGAGGTTTCATGTCCAACGCTTTGGCCGCCAAGGACAATTCCCCGGTCACGTCAAACGACGCCCGGCCGCTCAACCCCGCGTTCCATTTCAGGCTGGCGAGCGTCTGGCCCGTCAATCCGGCTGCTTGCCATACAAGGTGGCTCAATGTGATCCCGCCGCGCGTGAGGTCAATGTGCGTGGCAATTTCAATTGGAGGCAGCGCGCGGCCCTGCTGATCGAGACGAATGGGGTCAGATGAGAAACTGCCGTAATAGCGGCCCGTTATTCCGTGGTAAAGCAGGATGCCAGTGTTGTGCGCCGTAACATCAAGGCGGATTTTCCGGTTGTTCCAGGCGAGTTCCGAGTGCTGCAAATCCAGCGTGCTGATTGAAAGGTCGATCAGCTTGGAAGCCGCAGCCTCGATGGACATGCTCGGTCCGGGAATGTTGGTCGCGCCGTCGGCATAAGTGAAGACGTGCGCCTCAATGCCGTCTCCATCAAAACGGGAAATCATCAGCTTCCAGCGGAACAGCGACTCGGGGCTAAGTCGGATGAGGAGCGTCTTCGCGGTGAGCAGGGCGGGTTCGGAGGGGAGTTCCGATCCATGAAGCGTCAATCCCTGAATCGTGACTTGAAAGATGAGCGGCTGAATCCGAAGGCTGCGCATCTCGACGCGCGCACCGGTGGCGGATGCAAGCTGGCTGACGATGCGGCGCTTAATTGCGTCGTGAAACCACTGCGTGCTGAGCGTAACCACGATCGCCAAATAGGCAATTAGAAACGCCACCGCCACCGCAGCCAGAATTCGGAATGGTTTCGACACCCTTATGCTAATCGCCAAGTTTAATGCCTTTCAATGCCGTAACAGTGGCCTCTTACGACTTTGGCCGCCCCTATGAACCGTTTGTCGTAAGGGGGTAGGCCACGTTCAATCAATCGCCGTCTGATCGACCGCGCGCTTGCATCCCCGAACAAAGCCCACAGATGGAAAACCCACGGCTACCACCGTGCCTGTGTCCATCCTGCCCCCCCCATCTCCAGATTATCTTGATGACGCTCTCAAGAGAAGGAGGTTCATTGTGATTAACTTGTTGTAGCGGTGGCCGCTAGCCGCCGGTATCTGCTACTGAAAACTGGCGGTCAGAGGCCGCCGCCATAAGTAATCATTAAAACAATTGACTTTGTAGTAATAAACCGATATACTTCAAATATCCCTCGTAATTGTTAACCCTTGTAGTGTTCTACGTATTCTCTTGTCCTGCGCGTGCGCCGCTTTCACGCAAACCCGGCCGCAGTTTCCTTTTGTGCTTGTGAGCGCGAAGTAGGCGCCGTCGCGCATCGGCAAGTGCGCTTTGGTTTTACAACTGTTTTTCGTACCTTCGAGGGGTCGACGGCAAGAAAAACCGCACAATCTTTCCATCGGAAGGAAGAAATGAATTCATCGGAAATCGAGATTTTATTGGTTGACGATAACCCATCAGACGTTGAACTGATTCTTCACGCCCTGCGCCATAACTGCGTAGTGAACCGCATTCACGTCGCACACGACGGGGCAGAGGCGTTGGACTTTGTGTTTTGCCGCGGGGCGCACGAGGACCGTTCTTTGCTTGAACGACCCAAAATCATTTTGCTGGATTTAAAACTACCCAATGTTGACGGCTTGGAAGTTCTGCGCTCAATCAAAAGCAATGACGCAACAAAACTCGTCCCGGTTGTGATGCTGACTTCGTCAAAAGAGGAAATGGACCTGATCAGCAGCTACCAATTAGAGGTCAACAGCTACATGCAGAAGCCGGTTGATTTCGCCCAGTTCCGCGAAACGGTCAGGCAGCTTGGGCTCTATTGGATGCTCGTCAACGAGCCGCCTTAGGCAAGCGTTTTCAGCCAGCTACAAGCACGGACGCGCGCGATGCCAACTCAAACCAAGACAATCAATATCCTGATGATCGAAAATGATCCTGTTGACGCGGAACTGTGCCTCCTTGCCTTAAAAAAAGCGGGCATGAACGTTTGCACCGAGATTGTGCAGAGGCCGGAGGAGTTCCAGTCAAAAATCGCGGGTGGCGCATACGACCTGATCCTGGCCGATTACAACCTTTCGGGCTGGACGGGGCTTGATGCGTTTGAGACTTCGCGCCGTCACGGCTGCGAGATACCGTTCATTCTGGTCACCGGAGCGGTGGGCGAAGAGGCGGCGGTCGAGTGCATCAAAAGAGGCATCGCGGACTACATTCTCAAAGATCGCTTGGCACGGCTTCCTTACGCGATGGAGAGAACCATCGAAGAAAAAGCCCTCCGTGACGAAAGAGCGCGGGCGGAGAAGCTGGCACGGGAAAAAGAAAAGCAATTGAACGAAGAGCTCGAAATGCGGGTGATCGAGCGCACCGCCCAGCTCGAAGCGGCGAACCGTGATTTGCAAATGGAAGTCGCGGAGCGGAAACGCGCTGAGAAAATTCTTCGCGAGAGCCAGGAGCGGTTCTGGCTGCTAGTAGATGGCGTGAAAGACTATGCCATCACCATGCTAGACCCGCAAGGGCGCGTGGTGAGCTGGAATTCCGGCGCTGAGCGGATTCAAGGATACCGCGCCGAAGAAATCATGGGGAGGCATTCTTCGTGCTTCTACACTAGTGAGGCGATTGAACGCGGGCAGCCCGGCGCCGATTTGTGGCGCACTGCGGCGGAAGGAAGGCTTGAGGGGGAACGAGTAAGCGTCCGCAAGGACGGTTCGACGTTTCTCGCCGAAATTGTGCTAACCCCATTACACGACGCCACAGGGAGATTGCGTGGATTCTCCAAGGTTTGCCGCGACATCACCGCGCAGCGGCGCGCGCAAGAAGCCCTTGCGCGCCTCCGGCTGCAGCAGCAACTCATTCTCAACTCGGCAGGGGATGGGATCTTTGGCCTCGACCCGTCCGGCATCTGTACGTTCATCAATCCCGCCGGCGCGCGCATGGCGGGTTACGAACCTGAAGAGCTTACCGGCAAATCACTCCGAAACATCTTGCTGTCGCGGCCGCCCGAGGATGGAGGCCGGAGCGAAAGGAGTTGCCCAATCCAAGCCGCATTGACCGAAGCGCAAGAACCCCATTCGGATACAGCGACCGTGGCGCGGAAAGACGGAACGTTTCTCGCAGTCGAATACATTGTGACCCCCATTTTGAACGGCGCCCGCCAAAGCCTCGGCGCTGTCGTAGTGTTCCGCGACATTACCGCCCGCCGTGCGGTGGAGAGCATGAAGAATGAATTCGTTTCTGTTGTGAGCCACGAGGTCCGGACGCCTCTCACGGCCATTCGCGCCGTGCTGGGCCTTCTGGCGACCGGCAACCTTTGCCATGAGGCCGGCAAATGTCAATCCATGATCAAAGTGGGAATGGAAAACACCGAGCGGCTGGCGCGGCTGGTCTCCGATATTCTTGATCTTGAACGCATGGAATCGGGCAAGGTGCACATCGAGAAGAAGCGGTGTGACGCTTCTGCACTGCTGGAGCAGTCGGTTGGGCTGATGCGGGCGGGCGCGGCAACGCAGGGGATTACAATCTCAGCCCGAACGCAGCCCGTGCTTTTTGACGCCGATCCGGACCGGATTACGCAGGTGCTCATCAACCTGCTCAACAATGCCATCAAGTTTTCACCCTCGGAATCCACCATTCAAGCTGCCGTTGAGCAGTGCGGAGAAGAAGTTGTATTCCAAATAACAGACTCTGGAAGAGGAATTCCGGCTGACAAGTTGTCCTTGATTTTCGAACGATTTCAGCAGGTGGATGCCGGCGACTCGCGGGAGAAAGGCGGCACGGGACTGGGTCTGGCCATTTGCCGCGCCATCGTTGAGCAGCACCAGGGCCGCATCTGGGTGGAGAGTACACCGGGCCAGGGCAGCACATTTTTCTTTTCGCTGCCGGTCCGGGAGTCTGTATGACAGCTGAATCTGCGGCAGCGGCCGCTAAACCCACAAGAGGGGCACCACGGATGTCGAGGAAAATACTTCTGATTGATGACGAACCGGCGATTGTTGAGGTGACGCGTGCGACACTTGAGATTCTGGCCGGGTGGGCTGTTATCGCGGCGAGTTCAGGGTCTGAAGGCGTCGCGCTGGCGGCAGCGGAACAGCCGGACGCAATCCTGCTCGACGTTATGATGCCAGATATGGACGGGCCGCGGACTTTGAAGGACCTTCAAGCCGGCGCCCGCACCGGCGATATCCCTGTCGTGTTCCTCACCGCAAAAGTGCAAGCCGCCGACATCCGGAGGTTCCGGAACCTCGGAGCGGCAGGCGTGATTGCGAAGCCTTTCGATCCTCTGCGGTTAGCCAGTGAAGTCTCGTCAATCCTGGGTTGGAAAACGGAACGCGGCAAATCAGCCGAGGTGGAGGGGTGATCTCGTGCCACGTATCTTGATGGGCGGATTCGACGCAGATTTGAAGGATTTCCTCAAGCAGCGTCTCAACGGTTATCCCATCACCCGAGTCTCGGACGCCCAGGAAATCCTGGAAGAGCTTGCGGGCGGCAGCGTTTCTCTACTTATCTTCGATCAAGAGCTTGAAGGCGCGCTGGGATCCCCAGCAGTTGAGGAACTCCGCAACGATCCCCGATGGGTGGAACTGCCTGTGATTTACTACGCTCGACAAGGGGCTGTGGACGAAGTCGTCGGCAAACTGGAAGATATGCGCTTTTGCAAAACGCTGCTTCCGCCGCTCGACCCGGACGAGGTGGCGCGGCAAACGGCTCAGGCGCTCGGCATTATCCTGACGCCATCCGAGGATGCTTTGAAAGTGGAGCAGGCGGTTACTCAAGCCCGCGCACGATTTTTGGAGGTGATCGCGGCGCGTTTGGAAACCATCGATCGCGCCGGCATGTCGCTGCTGGAAGGACATTTGACGCCGGACTTGCGCGAGGCGGCGCGGCGCGAGGCGCACAAGCTGGCGGGCTTGTTGGGCACGATTGGCTTCCCTGCCGGATCGCGCTTCGCACGCGAGCTTGAAGAAATCCTGGGCAGGGGTGGGCAGTCAAGCCCTGTGCAAGCGATACGCTATTCAGAGCTTGCAGTCGCGCTTCGTCTCGATACTGAAAAGCCAGCGAGCGGTTTGCCGCCTGTAAATCCCCCCTGTGGCGAGCGCCCGGCTTCAATTCTGATCGTCGATTCGGATGATGATCTTTCGGAGCGCGTCGAAGCGGAAGCCCTTGCACACGGCGTCCGCGTGCAAAGGGCCAATGATTTCGCGCACGCCGGCCAGATGATCCGCGAAGATACGTTCGATGTCGCACTGGCCGACCTTCTCCTTTCCGGGAAAGAGGAGGAAGGTCTCGATTTTATCGAGAGCCTGGCCATTCGCACGCCGTCCGTGCCGGTGATCGTGCTAACCTCGAAGGAAACATTGACGGACCGCGTGGAAGTGGCGCGGCGCAGCGGCCACGGATTTCTAGCAAGATCGTCTTCCGCGTCAAAAATTCTCGAAGCAGCCCTCAAGCTTGTTGACCGCCTCCACTCCGGGGATGCGAAGGTCATGGCGGTGGACGACGACCCGCAAATACTGAGCCTGCTTTTCTCGCTCCTCGAATCGCGTGGCATATCGATTAAAACGCTCGACGACCCCACGCAATTCTGGAAATGTCTTGAGACCTTCGCGCCCGACTTACTGGTGCTCGACGTAGACATGCCTAAACTTGGCGGCCTCGAGTTGTGCCGCGTGGTGCGCAACGATCCGCGTTGGGCGGAAACCCCCATCGTTTTTCTCACGGCCCACAATGATTCCGCGACCATTCAGAGCGTCTTTAGCGCGGGCGCGGACGACTTTGTCTCGAAACCGATCGTCGGTCCTGAGTTGATGACGCGAATTTTCAACCGGCTTGAACGCTCCCGTATGTTGCGCAGGATGCTCGAAACCGACTTCCTGACGGGCGCGTTTAACCGCCACAAGTCAACTCAAATGATCGCGGACTTTATCGATCTCTCGCGGAAACATGAGCAGCCTTTTTCGCTGGCCGTCATTGAGATGGAAAATCTTGAGCAAATCAACGCCGGGCACGGCCAGACTGCAGGAGATCTTGCGCTGGACCGCACGGCACGACTCCTGCAGAACGCCTTCCGCAGCGAAGACGTTTTTGGCCGCTGGAGCGGGTGCGAATTCGTCGTGGGCATGTACGGCCTGACGCGTTACGACGGCGTGCAGCGTCTAATGGGATTGCTCGAACGCATTAACAAGGAGGCTTTCGAGTCGCCGGAAGGGGGAAAGTTCAGCGTCGTGCTGAGCGCAGGCCTTGCGCAATTTCCTGATGATGGGATTAACTTGGAAGAACTTTACAAGGCGGCGGTGCAAGCACGGGCGGGTGCCGGACCAACAGAGGTTTGCAAAGCGGCTGCCGCCCGATCAAGCGCGGGAAAACAGGGCGACTCCCAGAATGCAGACGTGGCGCTGGTCATGCGCGACGAAGCCCAGGCTTCGCTTCTGACGCACACGCTCGAATCGCACGGCTATCGCACGCGCTGGATTCAAAATGGGCGGTCGGCGGAAAAATTATTGGCGGGTTCGCAGCCGCAGATTCATTCGCGGGTAATCCTGATGGAGGTGGACTTGCCCAATTTGGATGGGATTTCGCTGCTGAAGCAGCTTGGGTCGGATGGAGTGCTGCAAAAAACCCGTGTGATTATGCTGACTACCCCTTCGGTGGCCAATGAAGCGCAAGCGGTGCTCGAGCTCGGCGCTTTCGATTCTGTAGCTAAGCCGCTTAATCCACCCGTGATTGCGCAGCACGTGCGGCGCGCACTTGACGCCGCTTAACGCGCTGTAGAGGCGGTGTTCTGCCATCGATTCTTACTATCTAAAAACCGGCAGCCAGAGGCCGCCACTATAACCTACCCCAACGCCTGCTTCACCGCTTTTTCCAACGATTCAAGCCCCGATTTCACATCAGCGCCGAGGTGCACGCGCAGCAGCCTGCGTTTGCGTTCCGCAAGCACCTGCAAGTCGCCGCGCGCCTGGGCGGCTTTCACCACCCCAAAGGTAAACTTGTGCCCCGGTACAGGGAGATCAGCAGCGTCATCGCAGGTGATTTGCAAGAAAACGCCCGTGTTGGGGCCGCCCTTATACGCCTGCCCAGTGGAGTGCAAAAAGCGCGGACCAAAACCCACGCACGTGGCCACGCGCTTGGTGTCGCGGACGGCGTGGCGAATGGATTGTAGTTTTTCCTGGTGCGCTTTATTCATCTCAATATATCCGAGCAGAGCAAAATAATCCCCTGCTTCAATCCTGCCTAGGTGCACGCGCAGAACGTCCACCAGGGTCTTCTTGCCGTTTGCCAGCGCAGCGGCATTCGGGGGATCAGCGAAAAGTTTAATGCCCTGGTCTTCGAACATCGGCTTCTCGGGAGGCAACGCTCCGGACTTTTCATACTCCGCCGTCAGTTTCCGCGTAGCCACTTTGCTCGCCTCCACGTCAGGCTGATTGAAGGGATTGATGCCTAGGATCGACCCCGCCACCGCGGTCGAAACCTCCCAGCGGAAGAACTCGCGCCCGAGCCCATATTGATCTTCGACTGAAATCCGGACGACGGGCTGCCCCGCCTTTTCTAGACGGTCGATGGCAGCGTCTTGCTGCGCATCCGGTCCCGTCTCCAACCGGAGATAGACAAAGACGCGATCCGTTCCGTAGACTTCCGGTGGCCCCAGCCGCTCGCCATCCACGGGAATAATTCCGTGCCCTTGTTTCCCGGTCGATTCCGCCAGCAACTGTTCGAGCCACGCGCCGAAATCCTGAATGCCCGGTGAAGCGGCGAGCGTAACCTTGTCGCGTCCGTGTTTGGTCAGCGTTCCCAAGACGTGGCCCAGCGTGACACCCGGATTTTTCTCAATGGGCACGCAGGAACTGCACGACGTGGCCATAATTTCGGCGTTATCGAGCAGCTTGGGCACGTCAACACCCATGATAGAGGCCGGTACCATGCCAAAATCCGAGAGCGCCGAGTAACGTCCGCCAATTCCGGGTACGCCCGCGAACACCTGACGGAATCCACCTCCCTGGGCCATTTGTTGAAGTTTCGAACCTGGATCGGTAATGGCAATGAAATGGCCGCCCGCCTTTTCTTTGCCTAGCACTTCCGACGCGCGGGCATAGAAATAATCTTTGAAGATGTTAGGTTCGAGCGTGCTGCCCGATTTGCTCGAAACGATGAAGAGCGTGCGACTGAGATCGATTTTCTTTTCGATGGATTTCACCTGTGCGGGGTCGGTGGAATCGAGAACGTGCAGCTCGGGATGGCCCTCCAATTTTCCAAACGTCATCGCCATTACTTCCGGGCACAGGCTCGATCCGCCCATGCCGAGAACCAGAGCATGGGTGAATCCTTGCTGATGGGCTTCCGCCGCGATGCTTTCGAGATGGTGCTTGTGGGCGATTTGATCTTCTGTGATGGCAAGCCAGTCCATCCACTGGCTTTCGTCTGCCCCTGTCCAGAGCGTGGAGTCACGCCCCCACATCCGCCGCACGTTGCCCTTGATGTGCCATTCCTCAATCGATCTGCTGACCGCGTCCTGAAGCGGCTTCGGCATGGAATAGGCGTAATGGCCCGCGCTGCCTTTGACGCCAATTTTGCACTGGCGGTCTAGCGCGTTGAGAAGTTGGTCGAAGGCATCAGCAAACAGGCGCACCGCGTCTTTCAGAAGTTGGTCGGTGACACCCTTCATGGGGATGCCGGCCTCTTCAAGGCTCTGCATGGTGTCATGAGCCTCTTCCATGTTTTCTTCTAAGCTGAGGCGCGGCCGGCCGTGGTCTCGGAAGGCTTCGAGCGTCTGCATAGGCACGGTGTTTACGGTGTCAGCGCCCACCAATTCCTCGATATAGATCACATCACGATATTTCGGATTTTTCGTGCTGGTGCTGGCCCATAGCAGCCTTTGCGGATGCGCGCCCTTCGCCGCCAAGGCTTTCCAACGGGCGCTTTGGGTAATCTCCCTATAAAGTTCGTAAGCCTGCTTCGCGTTTGCAATAGCCACTTTGCCTTGAATGCTCTCGAGCAACGCGCGCTCCGCCGCATCAGCGGCGGTTTTAAGGCGCGCACCAATCTGATTGTCCACTAGCGTATCAATTCGGCTGACAAAGAAACTGGCCACGCTGGCAATCCGGCTGAGGTCACCGCCCGACTTGGCCAGCTTTTCAAGAGCCGCAAGATAAGCGTGCGCCACCTGCTCGTAGCGGTCTACGGCGAAGAGCAACGTGATATTGATATTGATGCCTTCACTCAGCAGTTGTTCGATGGCGGGAATGCCTTCAGGGGTTCCGGGGACTTTGATCATTACATTTTCGCGCGCCACGGCTTTCCAGAGCCTGCGGGCTTCGTCGATAGTTTTCTGAGTTTCGTGCGCAAGAAAGGGCGAAACTTCCAGGCTCACGTAACCATCTTGCCGCTTGGTTCGCTCGTAAACGGGCTTGAAAACGTCGGCCGCCGCCTGGATATCCGGAATGGCGATGGCCTCGTAAATCTTCATGGGGTCGATCTCGCCGCGGCTGTAAAATTCCTCTATCGTCGACGCGTAGTCGGTGCTGCCCACAATCGCTTTTTCAAAGATCGACGGGTTGGAGGTTACGCCGCGCAAGCCGTCTTCATCCACAAGCTTCTTCAGCTCGCCGCTCGTAATCAGGCTGCGGCGGATGAAATCCAGCCACACCGCCTGTCCCATTTGTTCGAGTGTCAAAAGGGTGTTCATGGTCATTCTCCTCCGCCGGGGCGATTCCATGCGCCACCCGGCAAATCCTCAAAATTATCCGCGCGCGCCGTAACGAGCCTCAATCGCATGGACTTTGGCAAGCCTGCGCTTGTGCCGTTCCTCGCCGCTAAACTTGGCCCCAAGATAGGCCCGAACCAGCTCGCGCGCCAGTTCGTCGCCGATTACCCGCGCGCCCATTACTAAAACATTCATGTCATCGTGCTCGACCCCCTGGTGCGCCGAGTAAGTATCGTGGCAAAGCCCAGCGCGGATGCCAGGGACCTTGTTGGCCGCCACCGATGCGCCCACGCCGCTGCCGCAAATCAACACGCCGCGATCCGCCCGGCCTTCTTTCACCGCCAGCCCTACCGCCTCGGAGTAGTCGGGATAATCCACCGGGGTCTCACTGTTAATTGTGCCCACATCGAGAATCTCATGGCCCAGATCACGAATAAAGACATCCAGATTCTGCTTGAGATCGAACCCCGCGTGATCGGATCCAAGAACAACTCGCATAAATATCATCTCTCACTTTTTTGATGCTTCGCCCATCTGTAACGGTGTACAGAGGCCACTCTACAGAAGGAAACCAGCTGCACCCTTTCGCAACATCCCCGTTAATCCTTGAATAATGCGCACTACAAAATCCGCGGACGAAGCGCCGTTTCGGCGTTTACCGCCGCGCCGATGATGCCCGTTTCAAAATCGGTATCAATCACCTCAAACTGGCTGCCTTGGAGGGGAGACATCTTGACCATCTCGTGTAAATAAATGTCCAGCCGCGGCAGTTCAATGAACTTTGCGTTGGGGCCCGTCAGAAAAAACTTGCCAGGGCCTTCCATGACAATGCAGGTGGCCGTGGCCGCGGCGAGAGCGCGGTGCCAGAGCTTCACGAATTCTCCGCAGCGTTTGTCGCCGCTTTTGGCGTTGGCGAAGACCTCCTCCGGCTCCATATCGAGAAATCGCAGGCGCATGGCGCGGCCGCCCATAATGCCTTCAAGATGGCCGCGCCCGCCGCATCCGCAGAACCGTTCCTTCGGATCAAGCGCCACCACCGAGTGGCCGCCT
>DASZAA010000326.1:0-2118 GCA_035945615.1 Terriglobia bacterium | reverse complement strand
TAGCGGATGGATGCGTTGAAGCGCATGGGCGCGTGGGCTGCGGCTGTGACGCAAGACGAGGCGCGACCACGTCTCGAATGGAAACTGATCAAAAGCCGGCTGATGCACGCCAAACGCGCCCCAGCCGCGCACCCAGGGTTTTCTTTCAAAGGGAGGAAGAAGCCTGGAGCGGCGCGAAATCAGTCGTGGTCCAGAACCGGACTGCCCGAAGCCGGACAGGCCGCTCTTATCGCCTTGGATGGCTTGGCCGGGTTGAGGGGCATGAAGTTCACATACCGTCAGACGATCCGGCATGGAACCCGACACAAAGGTTCCCGCGCCCACGCGGCTCTCTAGGTAGCCCTCGGCCAGAAGCTGCGCATAGGCGTTGAGAACAGGAATGCGGGAGACGCCAAGTTCCGAGGCTAAATCGCGGCTGGAGGGGACGCGCTGGCCAGGGCGCAGATCGCGCCGGACGATCGCTGCGCGGAGGCCGTCGTAGATCTGGCGATGCAGAGGGATTGCCGCTTTGCGGTCGACCGCGACCACGGGCAAGATACCCTCCGAAACCCCATTCATGCCTCATGATAGTGGCTATAACGAAATCTCCGCAAGTGGTTATTGTCTCCGGCCTCTTCTTCCTATGAAATATGGCTGCCCATGAGTTCGACCTCCATAGCGCGGGAGAGTGGGGAAGGTCTGGAGGTCCAAACCCTAAGCGCGCCTCGTTAAGTAGAATGGGCGGGCAATATAGTTTTGCTGAAAATAGTAAATGGGAGGATATTGTTCATGACAGAAACAAATACAGGGAATATATGCCTGACGAAAGCGGGAAGATACCTCTGCCTGCTCGCAGTGGTTATGCTCATATGCGGAACATTCGCTCTTTGGGGGCAAGATTTGGGCTCTATTTCCGGAACCGTGTCGGATCCTTCAGGAGCGGCTGTCCCCGGAGCTGCGATCACGGTTAAAAACTCCAAGACAGGAACTGTCGTGCGCACGACTGTCACTAACGAGGACGGCAACTATACCGTCCCGGCATTGCCGGCCTCAACCTATTCTTTGAAAGCGGAGAGAAGCGGCTTTACCTCGGCAATCCAGTCAGACGTGATTTTAAGCGTGCACAGCTCGATTCGGGTGGACTTCCAATTGAAGCTCGGAGCGGTCAACCAGCAAGTGACCGTCACCGCGCCCGCGGTGCATCTCCAAACCGAGACGGGAACTGTGAGCCAGAGCCTCTCCGCGCGCCACGTGGAAGCCATCGATACGAACGGGCGGAATTTTGAGGAGTTGGCGATGCTTGTCCCCGGCGCTGCCGCGGTAACAGGGATGGGGATGTCAATGGTGGGAGGATTCAATAATCAGGTGGGATCGCTCGCCAATGGCAGCATTTCGTTTAACGGTGAGGAATCCGACCATACGCTTTACACCATTGATGGGCTTGAGGACGCCGACCGCGGCGGCGGCGGCGGATCAGTCTTTATCCCCAACCAGGACGCCATCGGGGAAATGAAGGTGCTCACCAGCAATATGGGCGTAGATGTGGGCTTTGCCACCGGCGGCCAGATCCAGGTTGAACTGAAGAGTGGAACCGATCAATTCCACGGCGAGGCGTTCGAGTTTAACCGCAACACCGCCTTTGACGCCTCCACTTTTTTTGCCAACGCGTCGAACACGCCTAAGCCGCAATTCAACTTCAATGACTTTGGCTTCAATATCGGCGGCCCCGTCTGGATTCCAGGTCACGCCAAGAAGACGTTCTTCTTTTATTCACAGGACTTCCGCCGATTGATTACGGGCGCTGGCATCAACATCAACGGAGTTCCGACGGCATGGACGACGGGGGACCTGAGCAGCTCGCCCACCGTCATTCTCAACCACAACGCGCCCAGCACGCCGTGCCAGATTCCTGGCTCGACCACGATGACCACCTGTTACCAGCCTTTTGCCAATAATCAGATTACGGCGATTGATCCGAACTCTGCGATCCTCGCCAAGCCCGGTTTCTTGTTTGAGCCTCCGAACACCGGGACCCGGTATATCGCGTCGAAGTCCGTGCCCACTACGACCAGCGAGGAGATTGCGCGCGTCGATCACCAGTTCTCCGACAAGACTTCGCTGATGGTCCATTATCTCCAT
>DASZAA010000325.1:0-16001 GCA_035945615.1 Terriglobia bacterium | reverse complement strand
AACTTCGCTTCCGCCAGCTTTCACAATATCCTCCTTGCGTTCGTGGGCGGAGTGATCTTCAACGTCGCCAATGTACTCCTCGTGGCGGCGATTGCCATCGCAGGCATGGCAGTGGCTTTTCCCATTGGGATTGGCCTCGCGATGGTGATCGGGTCGGTGCTGAATTACTCGATCAGCCCCAAGGGAAATCCGCTATTTCTCTTCGGAGGAATTGCTCTTGTGGTCGCCGCCGTCATTCTTGACGCATTGGCCTACCGGAAGCATTCAGGTGGCGGAAAAGTAACCCGCACTGGCATCATCCTAAGTCTGCTGTGCGGCATTGGAATGGGGCTGTTTTATCCGTTCATCGCCAAGGCGCTGACGGGGGAACGCCATCTGGTGCCCTATACGGTGGCGCTCGTCTTTGCCCTCGGCGCGTTGGTTTCGACCTTCCCGCTCAACTACGCCCTCATGCGCAAGCCCGTGACCGGGGCGCCCGTCAGCCTCTCGGATTACTTTGCCGGCGCCGGACGGCTACACTTGTGGGGGATTGTGGGTGGCCTAATCTGGGGAGTCGGGACGGTCTCGAACTTTGTGGCTTCTTATGCCCAAATGGTAGGCCCGGCAACGTCTTACGCGCTCGGTCAGGGCGCAACTATGGTTTCCGCCGTCTGGGGCGTTTTTGTCTGGAGAGAGTTCCGCGGCGCCGGAAGCGGCGTCAAAACCCTACTTGTATTGATGTTCATACTCTTTATTTTAGGCCTTCTGAGCGTGGCGCTCGCACCCGTAATCAAGTAACATTTCCTTTTCTTATGTGTTGATTACACGTTATACTGGCTTCGCATCCTTGCGGGCTTCTAGTCGCTTGTCTTGGGTATGACAACCGGCAGTTGTAATGGCTTAGTTTTGGCGCTAAGGTGATAGATGATAGATACGGTCAGTGCTTTTCTGGCGTGAGTTTTGTGCAGGAAAAAGCCAAAAATGCGCACAGTCATTCGGCAAAATGATTGACCGTGACTTCTCCCATTGCGCGTATAAACTGGTGCGTGACCAGCGGGAAGGGCTGGGTTCCGCAGGTTATACCAGAATAAAGAAAATAAAGATGTTATTTGTTGGGATGGCTTTTTGTCCCCTCCCTTGTCCTGGACTGAACTTTAGAAAACGCCATGGTGCTTCTGCTGCAATGATTGTCTCGCGCGGCCGCGGTCAACAGCAGAGAAGGCGGGCATAATCATAATACGGTTCAGCGGCAAGTTGTCTGTCAACTACAGAAAAACAAGCAGGCAAGAGTAGAGTTGTGACGAATGACCACCATCAAGGAAGTGGCAAAGAAGGCTCGGGTCTCGGTAGGCACGGTTTCAAACGTCCTCACCGGCGCCATCCCGGTCAGCCCGAAAAGGAGTAACCGCGTTCTCGCCGTAATCCGGGAACTGGGCTACAAGCCGAACCATATTGCGCGCAGCCTGAAGCTTCGCCACACCAAGATGCTCGGGATGATCATCTCAGACATTACCAATCCCTTTTTTTCCCACTTGGTGCGCGGCGCTGAGGATGCCGCGCTCAAACACAAATATCTGCTTCTGACTTTCAACACCGACGACCACATCGACCGCGAACGCCAAGCCCTAGAGGTGTTGCGCGAGCGCCAGGTCGACGGCATCCTGCTAGTGGTCGCCCCAACCGATTCAGGCTATTCGCACATCACAGAGACCTTAGACAAGGGGACGCCCGTGGTTTGCCTGGATCGCGTGCCCCCCAGGATTCGGGTTGATTCAGTCACAGTCGATAACGTTAAGGCCACGCAGGATTGTGTTCGTCATCTTATCGAAATGGGCCATAGGGAAATCGCCATCCTTACTGGCTCAATCGCTTTGCAAACTGCCCGGCAACGGTTGCAAGGCTATAAGAAAGCGTTGGCTGAGGTGGGAATTGCTGTAAAACAGGAATACGTCCGGCAAGGAGAGTTCCGCGCCTCGAGCGGCTACGAACTAGGAAAGTCGCTTCTCTCGGCGCCTCTGCGCCCAACGGCTGTCTTCTGCTCAAACGGCATGATGGCGCTCGGGGTCCTCAAAGCGGTGGAAGAACTGGGCCTGCGCTGCCCTGACGATCTTGCGGTAGCCGTGTTTGACGACCTTCCTTTAGCAGAAGTCGTCCGGCCCCACCTGACCTCAGTTGCTCAGCCCGCTTACTCGGTGGGTTATGAAGGCGCCGAACTCTTAATGCAGAAGATCGCCAAAAAATCCGCCGGAAAACCCGTCCGCGTTGTCTTACCAACCCAACTAAAAATCCGCGAGTCCACTAGCGGGCGCCAGCGTTCGAATCTGTAACGACGGCCATGTGCTGTAGCCGCGGCTTCTGACTGCCGGTCTTTAATAATAGTAAAACCGGAGGCAAGGACGTCGCTGCTACAAAAAGATGTCAATCTACCGGAAAACGCCGGCGGTTCCCACTGCTTGAAGGTGCGCCTCGGCGGCCCTGGGGCGCGTGTAGTTGATCCAGACTTCGGCGGCTATCAAATGCAGAGTGAAGCCGATCCAGAACGCGGTGCCGAAAAACTGCTGAGGCGTGAGATGAGTGAGAGGGCTTGTGGCAAAAAATATGCCGATGATCGGACGAATGGTTGCGATCGCTAAACCGATGGCAAACGCGCGAATCATCCACTCACGATGCAGCGCGATTTCGCGACGGCGGATATGCGTATAGGCTTTCCCCAGATCAAACAGGAAGATGAGCGCGAAGAGCATGGTCGCCGCCGTTTCATTTGGGCCGCCTATCGCCATGGTGAGGCTCATGGCCAAAGCCGAAACGCCGATGACGGCTCCCGAGAAAAGGAACACCCGTCCTGACCAGCGGTGAAATGCAATCCAACGCGAGCGAATCCGCCGCACGAATTGCAGAGGCCCGAGAATCATAAAAAGAGCGCCGGGAATGATATGGATGAACGTCAGCGCGGGATGGGGGGCGAAGTTGGTATTCAGGGCCGATGCAGGCGCGTAATTACCGCCCAGCGCGGGATTAATGAGGACAACCATCCGGTGCGCGGCCGCTGCCAAGCCAATCAAAGCCAGGAAAATAACCCCAGGCCATAGTATCCGATCGATTCTTCGTACCGACGCCATGCTACTTATGGCTACGAGAATGATCGCGCCGCGGTTTCAGCCATGCGGTGGCGGCGGCTTCTTGCGGGCTTGGGCCGCCGGATCTTAAAGTGAAAGCCGGCGGCGGGATGCCGCTACAACAGCCGCTTATTGAAGATTACACATTATAGTGACGACGTTCACTGTAGCGGGGCTCTCTGAGCGCCGGAATTCCGGCGGCCAGAGGCCGCCGCTACAATAATTGGTGTCACTATATATAATCCTCATTAATTCGCTCGCAGGGCTGACATAGGATCGATTCGAGAAGCGCGCCGGGCGGGAAGATACCCCGCCATGAGAGCGACCAGCGCAAGGACGATCACGGTCACTGCAAACGTCACCGGGTCGGCTGGGCTGACGCCAAACAACAGTGACGTGATCAAGCGCGTGACAGCGAAAGACAGGACCAATCCCACCGCAATCCCGGCAAGAGTCAAGCTCAGCGTTCTCGCAATAACATTGAGTTGAACTTCCCCCGGCGTCGCTCCGAGCGCCATTCGTATGCCGATCTCGTGCGTTCGCCGGGTGACGGAATAAGAGATGACGCCGTAGATGCCGAGCGAGGCCAGAAGAAGACCAAACCCCGCGAAGCTGGTGACCAGCAGCATGAAGAAACGGCGCGGCGAGACGGCGTGGTCCACAATTTGCTGGATCGGCTCAAACGCCGCTGCGGGCTGGTTTGGATTTAATTGGCGGAGCGTGCGCATCACGCTGCCTGCTAGCGAATCCGGCGGCATTTTTGAACGAATAACGAGTTCGGCTCCTGCAGGGTACGCCTGCGTCGCAGGGTAATAGATTTGCCATCCTGACGCTCCTTCGATGCTGGTTTCATGAACATCGGAGACAACTCCAACGACGGTGTCCTCGCCGCCACCAGCAATGACCGTCTGTCCAATCACGTTTCCTTTAGTCTGGAGTGCGCGAGCGAGCGATTGGTTGATAATCACGACCTTCCGGTTCGTCGGGCCATCTTCCCAAGAGAAATCGCGCCCCGCAAACAGGCGCATCCCCATCGCGCGGAAAAACCCGGGCGTGACGACGTACACCAAGGGACTGGGTGCTTCGCCAGGGCGATACAGCCGGCCCTTCACTCTCACGCCGCCCCAATTCCGGTTGCGCCCGAGGGGTAGGTAATCCACCATTCCCGCGGCCTCGACGCCGGGTATCGCTTCGATGTGAGTTAAGATCTGCTGGAAGATCACAATCCTCTTCGCGGTGCTGCCGCTGTCGTTATAGTCAACCTTAATCGTGGCGGCCCGGGACGGCTGAAAACCCAGATTCACATCCAGCACACGAAGAAAGCTGCGCAGCAACAAGCCTGCTCCAATGAGCAGCAAGGAGGCCAGCGCCACCTCGGAAACTACTAGCGCCGACCGCGTGCGGTCGTGCTTCCTGCCTTCGCTCATGCCCTGTCCGGCGTCTTTGAGCGCCTCCTGCAGATTTACCCCGGAGATGCTGAAGCCGGGAAGCAGGCCGAAGAACACAGCGGCGGCAACGGTGAGGAGCAGCGTCCAAGCAAGAGCGGGGCCGCCCACTCGCACTGTGCTGAGCAAGGGGAGGGCTATCGATCCCTGATGTGCTAAATACACTGTAATGGCATAGGCGATGCCAAGACCCAGCGCGGCGCCCGCGCCCGCCAGGACCAAGCTCTCCGTCAACAATTGGCGGATGAGTCTCATGCGCCCCGCTCCGAGCGCGATGCGCATGGCAAACTCTTTGCTTCGCGCGGCAGCTCGCCCAAACAACAGGTTTGCCAGATTGACGCAAACAATAAGGAGAATAAGACCCACCGCGCACCACAGCAAAAGTAGCGAACTGTGCAGCCTGCCCGTTACGTATTGCTTGAGCGGAGTGAGGGTTGCCTTGTAAAACCCCTTGGAGTTCGGAAATTTCGTATTGAAGTAAAGTTGTGGCATGACGAGGTTCGTATCCGCCTGCGCCTGCGGCAGGTTGAACCCAGGCTTAAGCCTGCCGATCAGGGTGAGATCGTTCCCATCGTTGCGCCAGTCGTCCAGAATGTAGGGCGTGAAGAGATCAACCTTCTCTCCCGGCGAAAACACCGCTCCAAAATCAAAGTTCGGCGGCAAAACGCCAACCACGGTCACCGCCTGCCCGTTGAGATCGACGGTTCTGCCCACAATCCCCGGATCGGCGGCAAATTGACGCTTCCAATAGGCGTTTGCCAACAGAGCCACGGGATGGCTTCCCTTCCTTGCGTCCTCTGGCAAGAACAGGCGGCCCAGCGAAGGGCTCACACCCAACACCTGGAAAAAGTTCCGGGTCACGTAAATGCCAGTGGCAGGCACAGGCTCGCCGCGCCCCGTCAGACGATAATTGTCCTCTGAGGAAAAGGCAAAATAGCCTGTGACATCTTGAAAAGAACGATTCTGCGCCCGGAACTCTTGGTAAGCATCGGCGGAGTAAGTCTCGCAGGAGAAACCGCACTTGGCGCCGATCTGCGGAGCGATCCAGACAAGCTGTTGAGCGTTCTCAAAGGGCAGCGGACGCAGCAGAATCGTGTTCACCACGCTGAAGACGGCGACGTTCGCACCGATGCCCAAAGCGAGAATCAATACCGCTACGACAGTAAAGCCGCGGTCCCGATTTAACGTCCGAAAGGTGTAGCGCAAATCCTGGAACAGCATTTCGAGCCACTGGAATCCCCACGTCACACGCACATCCTCCTTAATCAGGGTTGTGTTGCCCAAGGCGCGCTGAGCTGCAAGGCGAGCTTCTCTCGGCGATGCGCCCGCTTCTCGCTGCTCTTCCGCTTCTGACTCCAGATGCGTTTGCAGCTCCCGCGCCAAGTCCACCTCGCGGGATTGCCACCGGGGCCCTGGCCACGCGGATCTGATCCTCTGCCACCACAGCATGTTAACCCTCCTCTGCCCGCTCCATGACGCGCCCAATGGACATCACCAACCGCCTCCATTTGGATTCCTCCGCCACGAGTCGCTTCTTGCCGGCCGCCGTCAGGCGATAGAATTTGCATTCCCGCTTGCCCCCTTTGGGCGTTTCCCAATTCGCCGTCACCCATCCTTTCCGTTCAAGGCGATGAAGGGCGGGATAGAGCGACCCGTGCTCCACCTGCAAAACATCTTCCGTGGTGCGCTGAATGTGCTTGGCGATTTGGTGGCCGTGAGCCGGCCCGAAAAGCAAGGTACGCAGGATAAGCATATCGAGCGTCCCCTGGAGCAAGTCAATCCGGTTTATGGATTCGTTGGGTATCATCATGGTTGAGATTCTACCTAATACAAGGTAGACGGCCAACCCTTAGTTTGGTGAGCAGGCAAATATTGGATTGCGGTTGTAGCGGCGGCCAGAGACCGCTACAGTATTGGCTGTCACTATGATTTGTGATCCGCCATAATGGAGGCGGAAAGAGGGCTACGGCGCATGAAGAAGTCCACACAGCACAATGGACGCAAAAGAGGAGGCCGGCGGCGGTTCCTGAAAACTGTGGCGCTCGGTGCAGGGGCTGCGGCATGGCCGGGCGGCGCCGGAGGAAGCACAGCAACCGGAGAAGCCGCCCGGCGCGAGCATACATCGCCGGAACAGATCAAGTACCCGCGCGTGTTCAGCGGACGCCAGCGCCAAATGATTTCGTTTCCGCTGGGCGGCGTAGGAGCGGGAAGCATCGGCCTCGGCGGGCGCGGGCAACTGCAGGAGTGGTGGATCTTCAACCGCCCGGATAAAGGCAATTCGCCGGCTTATGCGTTCCCTGCCCTATGGGTTCAATCCGGCACTCAAAAGCCGATGGCGCGGGTGCTGGAAGCCCGCATCCTGCCTCCTTACGAGGGGCAATCGGGACTTGGCGCCGCCAATGTACCCGGCCTGCCACGGCTTGCGTCTTCGGTGTTCACGGGGGAGTTTCCGCTGGCACACGTCGATTTTGAAGATTCCGATCTGCCCGTCAGCGTGAGCCTTGATGCGTTTTCACCATTCATCCCGCTTGACCCGGAGGATTCCGGTCTGCCCGTCGCCGTGTTGCGCTATCGCGTGGTGAATCCGCGAGCGGCGAAAGCTGCCGTTTCCATCGCCTTCTCGATCGATAACCCCGTAGGCAAGGAAGGGTGCCAGAATGAATACCGGAAGAGCGGCGCGCTGGAAGGTCTGCTAATGCGCAATCCGTTTCTCGCGGCTTCGCACCCACTGTCGGGTTCATTTGCTCTGGCAATGTTGGGCACAGACGAGGGGAAGCTTACTTACCTGCGGGGCTGGCCGAGCGCCCGTTGGTGGGAAAGTCCGCTGCTCTTTTGGGACGATTTTTCGGCTGATGGCGTGCTAGGACCTGAGGCAGGCGCGCGGACTGCGGTAGGCGCTATTTGCCTTCAGCGGGAAATCCCGGCGCGAGGCGAAGCAGAATTCACGTTTCTGCTGGCATGGCATTTCCCCAACCGCACGCCAGCGCGGTGCGGCTGGTCCGCGCCCAAGGGCCATGAGAATGACATAATCGGCAATTATTACTGTGCTCGCTTCAATGACGCTTGGGCGGCGGCCTCGTATGCCGCGGAGCATCTACCCCAGCTCGAGCGGCTCACGCGCGAGTTTGCGGCGGCTGTGCGCGAGACGACCTTGCCGGAAGAGGCAAAAGAAGCGGCCACGGCCAATCTTGCCACGCTGGTGACGCAAACGAGCTTCCGCACGCAGGATGGAGCGTTCCACGGCTTCGAGGGCTGCAATGATCATGCGGGCTGCTGCTTTGGAAGCTGCACCCACGTTTACGCCTACGAAACGGCTATTGAGCATCTCTTTCCGCAGCTTTCGCGCTCCATGCGCGAGCAGCAGTTCGGCTATCTAACGGATGCCGAGGGTCTGATGGACTATCGCGGGCTGCTGCCTTCCGGAATCGAGCATTTTGGCATTGCGGCGGCCGATGGGCAGATGGCGTGCCTCATGAAGCTCTACTTGGACTGGCGGCTTTCGGGAGATACGGCGTGGCTTCGGCGGCTTTGGCCAACGGCGAAGCGCGCCCTGGAGTTTGCCTGGATTCCTGGCGGCTGGGACGCCAACCGGGACGGCGTCATGGAAGGCGCGCAGCATAACACCTACGACGTGGAGTTCATTGGGCCGAATCCCCTATGCGAAATATGGTATCTCGGCGCGCTGAGGGCGTGCGAAGAGATGGCGCGGGCGGCAGGCGACACAGCCTCCGCTGGCCAATACCGCAAGCTCTTTGAAAACGGCAGCCGCTGGCTCGACGATCATCTGTTTAACGGCGAGTATTACATCCAGAAAATTGGCTCGGTTCCCCGCGATCAAATTGCCAAGGGGCTGATGGAAGGCGCGGGCGCTTCGGACACCGAGCATCCCACATTTCAGGTGGGCGAGGGCTGCCTGGTGGATCAACTAGTAGGGCAATACTACGCCCAGGTCGCGGGTCTCGGGCTCCTGGCCGACCCGGACCATATTCAGAAGACGCTCCGATCCATCTACAAATACAACTACAAACGCACGCTTCAAGATCACGAGTGCGTGATGCGCACCTTCGCGCTGAATGACGAAGCGGCGCTGGTGATTTGTGATTACCCACGCGGCGAGCGGCCACGGACGCCATTTCCTTATTTTGAGGAAGTGATGACTGGGTTTGAATATTCAGCGGCGATTCTGATGCTTTACCAGGGGATGATCCCGGAAGGCTTGGAGCTGATCGGCAACATACGGAGGCGCTACGACGGCGAGCGGCGCAATCCCTGGGATGAAGCCGAATGCGGCTACCACTATGCGAGGCCGATGGCGAGTTGGGCGGGACTGGTGGCGCTAAGCGGCTTCCGGTATGATGGCGTGGAAAAACGTGTAGAAGCCAAGCCCCTTATCAACAGCGCGCAGTTCACATCGTTTTGGTCCTCGGCGAGCGGCTGGGGATCGTTTTCACAGCGGATCGAAGACCGGCAAATTGAATTTATGATGATGTACGGAAACCTGCGTGTCCGGTCCGTGGCGCTTGCCGCGATGGGCAAGGGCATCAAGCCGCCAGCCGCGAAAATTGGGTCTCGCGCGCTCATTCCAGTGGTACGGCACAACGGCAAAGAAACCGTCGTTGAGCTTCCGCAGGAGATTGAGGTTCAAGCCGGTGAACGCCTCCTTCTCCTGCTTTAGACGGCTGGCGAGGAGGAACCGGTGTGACAACTGCGGGCAATGTGCTGTAGCGGCGGCCTCTGGCCGCCGGTCTTTACTATTTGAAACTCGGCGGCCAGAGGCCGCCGCTACAACCGCAGTTATCACACAGACTCCAGCAGGAGTGTGGGTGCCTCGACAGCGAGTAAGGTCCGTTTCGGGTCCGATGCCTGCAAATCCTATAGAAGGGAACGGTGAAAAAATGGCAACCTTTACACGAAGAGGTTTTTTGAAAGGCGCGGCGCTCGGCGCCGCTATGCTTGCAGGAAAGGGGGCTTTGCGGCTCGACGCCAACCCGCTGGGCCTTCCGGTTGGCTTGCAGCTTTACACGGTCCGGCAGGACCTTGCCAAGGATTTCGACGGCACGCTCAGGCAGGTCGCGTCGATTGGATACCGTGAGGTAGAAGCGGCGGGATATTACAACAAGACGGCCCCGGAAATCCTGAAGTCGCTGCGCGCGGTGGGCCTGCGAATGCCGAGCGCGCACTACCCTATGCCGGAGTTGCAAAGCGGACTTAGCGGGAAAATCGACTTCGCCAAGCAACTTGGCCTCGAATACATGATCTGCTCCGTCCCTGGGAGGCCGCCCCATCCGCAGCAAGCCGCCTCGGCGCGGCGGCGCTTCGCCATGACGCTCGACGACTGGAAGTGGAACGCGGATCAATTCAATAAAATTGGCGCAGAGACAAAGAAAGCGGGCATCCAATTTGGTTATCACAACCACCCCTTCGAGTTTCAGCGCATTGATGGCAAGGTCGTGTATGACCTGTTGCTCAGGTGGTGCGACCCCGACCTGGTGAAGTTTGAAATTGACATTGGCTGGATGATCTATGCCGGCTCAGATCCAGTCGAGTATATGACGCGCTACCCTGGGCGATTCCCGGAACTGCACGTCAAAGGCGTGAAGAAGGGTTATACGGCCGCGACCCGGACCGGCAGAGAATTTCCTACAGCGGAGCTTGGCCGTGGCGAAATCGACTGGAAGCGCATCTTTGCCGTGGCGCCCAAGGCAGGCGTAAAGCATTATTACGTGGAGCAGGAATCCTTTCCAGATATGCCCGTAATGGCTGCCATCAAGGTTGACTACCAATACCTTCACCAACTCAAAGCGTGACCCCCGGCTTTTTATATCACAGAGTTCTCTATACGCGACGCCATAAGTCGGCGGCGCCTGATTCTGTAGCGGTAGCCTCTGGCTGCCGGTCTTTACACTTAAAATCCGGCGGCCAGAGGCCGCCGCTACAGCCAATGATCGTCGCCGATTTATGGCGCTCTGTATAGGATCTCTGCGGTTTGTCGCTGTAGCGGCGGGGTCTTACAATTTTGGCCGCTCGTATTCTTATTTCTAATGTAGCGCGGACCGCCGTGTGTGCGGTCCGCGGACTTTCTATTGGCTCGTGGACAATCCGCAGACCGCAACCACAGTGGTCTGCGCTACCTCTACCTCTACCTCGCTACCTCTCCCGTCGGCGTGAACAGCAACTTCTTTCCCCGAGAGGTGTTTATATTACTGAACGGAGAATGTGAATCGCTGTTTGCGGGAACCTGGCAGGATGCTGTAAAAGCCGATTCTGTCATGCTGAGCCCTTCGCCTGTCATCCTGAGCGGAGCGAAGGATCTGCTTATGTGCTCAGGGTAAACTCCGCGAAGCATCTGCTTTTGATATTGAAAACAAAGAACTGAGATTCTCCGCGCAGTTTACCCTGAGCATAGCCGAAGGGCTCAGAATGACAGGCTTCAATCCTTTTGCAGCATCCTGCTAGGCCGTGTGGAAGATCGACGTAAAAGTGAGGTTAAATTTGCGTGAGAACTGAGGTTGGAGCGACGGCTGAAAGCTGCGCCTTCAACAACAAGAAGAGGAGAACAAAACAATGCGACAGGCTCGAATTTTATTACTTGCGATGGCAATTCTAATTCTGCCGGCGGCGTCCCACGGCAGCGTCTTCATTTCCGTGCATATTGGGCCGCCGGCGCTTCCAGTCTACGTGCAACCACCCTGCCCCACTCCGGGGTATTTATGGACTCCGGGTTACTGGTCGTATGGGCCGATGGGATACTATTGGGTGCCCGGCGTTTGGGTGCAGCCGCCTGCGGTAGGCGTGCTCTGGACGCCGGGGTATTGGGGTTTCGCAGGGGGCTTATACGTCTGGCACGCTGGATACTGGGGGCCGCACGTTGGTTTCTACGGAGGAATCAACTACGGTTTCGGCTACACCGGAGTCGGCTTTGTGGGCGGTTATTGGCGCGGCGGCGGCTTCTACTATAATCGCGCGGTCACCAACGTCAATGTCACCAACGTCCGCAATGTTTACGTCAACCGCACCGTCATCAACAACACCAACATATATAATAGCCGGGCGAGTTTTAATGGCCCCGGCGGCGTCCGGGCACAGCCGACAATGCAAGAGCGCGCGGCTATGAATGATCGGCACTACGCGGCCACTTCAAACCAGGTCGCCCACGTCCGGGCCGCAAGCATGGACCGCACCCAGTTTGCATCGGTGAATCATGGCAGGCCCGCGATCACGGCCATGAACCGGGTCAACGGGCGGCGATTCAACCAGCAGGGGCGAATTGCCAACGGCGTCGCGTCCGGACAATTGAATGCGCATGAGACGCGAAACCTCGAAGGGCGTGAATCCAACTTGAACCGGCAGGTCCGCGCCGACCGCGAGGCTAACGGCGGCAGGCTCACACCGCAGGAACGCCAGCAGATCAATCAGCGGCAAAATAACCTGAACAGCTCTATCTACAATGACAAACACAACGGGGCCGTCAGCCGGTATGGCGACAGCGAGGCCGGCCAGCGGCGGTATAATCAACAGCAGCGCGTCGCGCAAGGCCTTCGCTCTGGGCAAATGGCGCCCGGCGAAGCCGCGCGGACCGAGAGACGCGAGCAAAACATCAATCGCTCCATCGCCGCGGACCGCCGCTCCAATGGAGGCCGATTGACGCCGCAGGAACGCAAAAACATTAATCAGCGCCAAAATTCAACCAGCCATCAAATCTACCGGCAGAAGCACAACGACAACACCGCGCCGCGCTGAGAATCGGCGCTGCGACAGCACCCACGATTAACTCGCTGGTTGAGTTAATCGTGGGTTTTTGAGTGGTAACGGAGATTTTTTTGATGATAAAACCTGCGGCCAGACCTGCAGGGGACGCGGTGTGCGGAGCGAAGCGTCATGTTCGCGGAAGAATGGGGAAGGAATGTGGGATTTTGTGCTTCGCTCCGCAATGTCTTCGTTCAGCTATGGAAAAGTTCACCCCCTTTCGTCAACAGAGCCGGGGATCTACAGCCTAGGCAATGTGGATTCTTCGCCTTATCAGGTATCCCGCCAAGCCCAAGAGGGCGGTCCCCCACAGAAGGAAAGAGGAGGGCTCGGGAACCGCCGAGGGCGGCGTGGACGGCGAGAACGAAGGAGTAAACGCCAGCGACACAGAACCAGTAGCGCTAGAGGAGACGGTGGCCAAACCCATAATACTCAGCGACGAGACGCCGCTGAATGTCGCGCTTGCCGGCGTCCCTTCGGTTGCCGTAAGATTCATGCCATTGCTGAGGCCGAGCGACAGCGTATAGCCCGTGCCACCGGTAACCGAGGCCGAGAAGTCGGTGATCGACATCCCGGACGGCGGAGTGATCGTTGCGTCGAACGTATTCCTTCCGCCGGGATTCAAAGGAAATGCGTTAGTCGTGAGTCCGCCGGCATTCGCTCCCGTTGTAACTGGAGTTAGGATGAGAGCCGCGGCCTCGACCGACGAAAAGTTGGATGAAAAGGAAGAGTAGGTGTCGGCGGAAGTAGAGGTAACCGGCACAGTGCAGCCTGTCGTCCCCAAACTGACGTATGAGGTGAATGAGCCACTTGAGCAAGGAGTGCTCCAGCTTACAGCCGAAGCAAGAAACAACGCGCACACGAGACATATCAACTTCTTCATACTTCGTTCCTCCTTTTTTTGTTGTATGTAAACTACGGTTGAGGAAGAATTTCCGGAGCCCAAAAGCATTCCTCCGCGCTCCGGAAAAATGCTGCCCCGGGAGAATATAGACCTACAGCGATAGGCAAAGCAAGTTAGGAAAACTCCTGATTTCACAAACGAATCATAGCGATTTTGTAAATAGGCAAACGTTATCGCGGTCGCGTGGCCCCTAGGAGCGGACACGATCCGAATATAATTCCCCTCGGACTAAGAGAACGAACGGAAGTCTTTGAGAAGGTCTGCAAGGCGGTGGCGAAGAAAATCTTCGCTCCCGGCTTTGATCCGGGGGGCATGGGCTTCGCTGGTAGAAGCGCGTCGCCAGCGAATTCTCAAGCAAGTAGCGCGGACCTGCGCCTTTGCGGCCCGCGGCTCTTCTCTGGCATTCGGGCTTACCGCGTCGTAATCTAGCGTCGCGGCTGCGGCGGTCCGCGCTACGCTTATTAAGCATTTCTAATCTTTTCCCCTCGCAATAAACCGTCTCGTTTGTCTCATACGTCTCAATTTTCTCGGAGTGGCTTGCTAACCTTTATCCTGGTGCGGCAGCCAGATTCGCTTCTTCATACCCGATCGCAGCCAGCTCACACTTTTATTGAGATCGTCCGTCCAGTTGAGATCTGGAGTTTTCGCAACCGGCTGAAACTTTAGCATGAGCTTAGCATCTTGCGGTCGCGGGATCAGCCAGTCGGAAACCGTGTACATGAAGGTCGACCAGTCGTTGGTCGAAGGGTGCATCGACACGGCCAAAATATCGAATTCTCCGAAGCGGTAAGGTCTAGTCTGTTGCTTCGTCTGCGGATCGACTCCGCCCCTGGTCCGTTGGGTCTCCACAACGTACATATCGCTCGGAAGGTATGAATAGCCCTGGCTCGCCAACATGGGGCGGTGATCTTTCAATCTCTGCATCTTCACCTGAATGCGGACATCGCCCGTTGAATCCCGCAGGAGGAAGTCATAGGGGAAATCGCCCTCGAGTGTTTGATGCTGCCATCCGGGTAGCCGCGCGACCACATTCAATTCAAATGCCGCCTCCGCGATAACGCCCCTGATACCCCGCAAGGTCAGATCGCTTGCCCTGGCGATTGCCTCTAGGATGACTTCGGCTTGTGTGTTGAGCTTCGTCTCCAGTGGGTGGATGGGGAATTCCCGACGCAGGTAATCGAAAATGTCGCGCCTCTGCGTTTCCGTGCAAGCTTCAAGCAGCCGCTTGATCTCGTCAGCCTGGTTATCCACGGTCTCCTTTCACCCCATGCCTACCTGGCCGACGAGGCTGGAAAGCTTCGACATCCCGAAGGCTAACAAATCGGTGCCCGGCGATCTCCATACTTCTTATCCGTCCCCTAGTCACCAGTTTCCAAATCGCCTGTCTGGAGACGCCACGCATCTCAGCGGCTTTGCTTTGCGATATCCACTCCAAGGGATTTATTTTGCTCATCAGAAATATGTTGACAAAGTAAACCTAATGATTTACCCTCAGTCTGTCTGAGGAGAGTTGTGGTATCTTGAGTGCTGGTCTCCGGTGTCAGGGGCGTTGAAGCGATGGGAAAAGCCGAAGAAGTGATTAGTAAGCCACAGGGGGCACTATTCGCGGCCCCTACCAATCCCGCCGCACTTCTCCCCTCGCAGAGCCCTTTTTACACGACACCTTTTGGGGCGGCTTATGTTGCTGACTCACTCGCGATTCTAAGTGCGCTGCCCGCCAACTCCGTTAATGCGGTAATTACGTCACCACCTTACGCCCTCCATTTCCAGAAGGAATACGGAAATGTTCATAAATCCGACTACGTGCAATGGTTCCTGCCATTTGCCGCAGAGATTCGCCGTGTGCTGACCGATGACGGCAGTTTCATTCTAAACATCGGGGGCAGTTATAACAAGGGCCGGCCCACTCGGTCACTCTATCACTTCAAACTACTGATCGCCCTCGTCGAGTTCGTGGGTTTTCACCTGGCGCAGGAATGCTTCTGGTACAATCCGGCGAAGATGCCGATGCCCGCCGAATGGGTCACCGTTCGCCGGATCCGGGTCAAAGATTCGGTTGAATACGTTTGGTGGCTCTCCAAGTCTCCGTGGCCGAAGGCGGACAACCGCGCGGTGCTGCGGCCGTACAGCAAAGACATGCATCGTCTGAACTGTAGAGGGCTCATTCCCACCGTCAGGCCTTCAGGACACAACATCAAGACTAGCTTCAGCTTGACCAGCCCTGGGGGATCAATTCCCGCCAACGTGCTGGACGATCAGATTTCATCGGATATGCTCCGCTTTGGGAATAACGCCGCAAACGATGCTTACACCTTAAAATGCAAAGAAGCTGGCATAAGGCTCCACCCCGCGCGCTTTCCCGCTGCACTGCCGGAGTTCTTTACCCTATTGCTGACGGAAGAGAGCGACACCGTCCTTGACCCATTCGCCGGTTCCAATACCACTGGAGCTGTGGCGGAAAGGTTACGTCGGCGTTGGCTTTCTGTGGATAATGTTGCAGAATACCTAGAGGCGAGCAAATTCCGGTTCCTCTGAGGATCAGGCCGCACCGGTAATTTTCGCAGGTAACGAACGGGCAACGCAGACTGTGTGCTGTTTATAGTCTGCGGCTTTTCATTCGCGCGGTTAGAACTGTAGTCTACGAGACACGGTGTTGCCACCTGCGCTACGGAAAAGCCGCGGACCGCAAAGACGGCGGTCCGCGCTACGTTTATTAAGCATTTCTAATCTTTTCCGCCCTCGTAATAAACCGTCTCGTTTGTCTCATTCGTCTCCATTTTCTCATCCTCCCCTGCTAGGCTCGGACTGGGG
>DASZAA010000324.1:0-19061 GCA_035945615.1 Terriglobia bacterium | reverse complement strand
CACGACTTACTGCTCTCAACTTTATGCTGCGCCTGCCGCAATCGCCGCGCGCGGCAAAGCGCAACTCAGGATCCATTCGACTTCACGCTGCGCATAGGGAAAGGCAATGAAATCGAAAGCGCCTTTTGACATGGCATCCATGTAGATGCCCGGTTCATAGGAAGGCGAGCAGACCACAACAGGGATTTTCGCTTTTGAGCTCTCCCCGAGCAGGTCACTGAACGCACCGTCCTCAAGCTTGTTTTGGCAGAAAACCACCGCCACCGGCTCACGGTTGAGAATCGTGCGCGTTTCTTGCACGGTTGATGCGAGCACTGCTTCTATCCCCTTGGCGGCCAAGGTGCTCGCAAGAGCGCTCCGGCCGTCTGAGTCTGACATCGCAACCAGCACTTGTTGACGCTTCAGCATATGCACCTCCGTAGGGAAATTGTGAGATGAAGGCCACCTTCATCGGGGAATTGTCATCGATTGATGGGGCGGGCAGCTTAACCTCCCCTTGGGTTCGCTGCTTTGGTGTCGTTTAGCCCCCGCAGCAATTAAAAATCTGATATCCAAGAGAATGTTTCTCAGGGACGCAATATACATCTAGCATACTCCAGATTTCGATTCCCATCCACGTTTTTTTGATTCATTTTTTTTGCCTTCGCATTTTAGTGGTGGCTGTAGCGGAGGCTCCCTAGAGCAGGGTTAAAAAGCGAACCCTGCGCTATAAACTACAAATTTCGAACCGGAAAAACCCTCAAAAAAGCCATCACGAACCAGACCGGCCCTTGCATCTCCTTTGTTTTGTTGCAAATGCTCCGGTTTGTCGTGGAAATTGTTCTAATTCCTTTGCATTCATTTGCATCGATTTTGCCCGTTTTTCCGTCCGCTTTGCTTTTCTAATCTTCCTTTAGTTTCTGTAACTTGCAAAAAAGTAAAACAATCCTTTTTGGTGTTTTTGCTCTCTTTTCGCCTTTAACTGCCTTTGGTTCAATGGCTTACTGCAATAATTCTTGTGCACTAACGAGCAATTTCGATTTGGTATCGAGCATGGTTTGTGAAACTTCCCGTTGGCGCGGCCAGCGAGTTTTGTAGCGGTGGGCAAAGCCTATAAGGGGCCGCCGGTCTTCACTATTAAAAACCGGCGGCGAGGACGCCGCCGCTACAGCGCAAGTTGTGTAGCGCAGAGTTTTGCCTTTAAAACTCTGCGGCCTTTCAGCTGTCTCAAAGAAAAGCCGCAGGGTTAAAAAGCGAACCCTGCGCTACAACCCCAGCCTAGCACGTCACTCTGAGACTTTTGAGACATACGGGATAAACGAGACGGGTTTTCGCCGCCTGTTCGTTCTCATGCCGCATAGAGAAGCCATGCTCTTTCCGGTCCTGAAGAAAAGAAGCCGCGCGCCGCGCCATCAGCCAGAAACTTATTGCCGGGCTTGAGTAGATGTGGCAGAATGCGGGCATATTTGGGGACACTAATTCTGCAAAAAAGGGAGAAATGGCAATGTGGAAGGAATTCAAAGCCTTCGCGATGCGCGGTCCAGTGCTCGATATGGCGATTGGCATCATCCTGGGCGCGGCCTTCGGGCAGATTATCACTTCTCTGGTGAATGACATTATCATGCCGCCCATCGGGCTCTTGCTGAAAGGCGTTGACTTCAGCAATTTGTTTGTGGCCTTGTCGACGGCCCACTTTGCCACTCTCGATGAGGCGAAGAAAGCTCATGTGGTGGTCATCCTTTACGGGCATTTTATTAACACGATTATTGACTTCGTGATCGTGGCGTTCTGCATGTTCATGGTGGTGAAGTGGTTCAGCGTCATTCACAAACCGGCGCCCGCCGCGCCCACCACCCGGGACTGTCCCTATTGCGTTTCGAGCATTCCGCTCAAAGCTACGCGCTGCCCGCACTGCACGTCGCAGTTGTCGCCCGCGTAACTTCCAAAGGGTTAAGATGCGGGTTGCCCGCGCCGCCGTTGCATTTTATTTGCGAAGGAAAGGTGATCGGGTTTAGCTGGACGGAAAAGCGATGACTGCGCCGCGCGAGGAATTGTAAAGCACTGCTATAGCGGAAGCCTCCGCACCCCTGGATTGGGCCGCCAAGTTCATGGATAATTCGGGCTAAAAGGCCACCGCTATAGCGCAAGCCGCAGGGTTAAGATACGAACCCTGCGCTACAGATTTTTTACACGCGGCGCGGGGGCGCGGCGCCGGCGCTGTTTTCAAACCACACTTTCACCGATTTAATCTCGTAAGGTCCAATCGGGACGCTGATTTGCTTCCCACCCGCTGCGGGTGAAAGAGAAGACTCCTCTTTTTCCATCAGATTCGTCTGCGCGGCTTTGGTGGCTGGCTCAGGCAATCGCAACTGCACCTGAACGGATTTCCCTTCAAATTCAAAGAAGCGGAAAACGAGAGCATTATCGTCTTCCGCCTTCTTAATGGCGGTGAGGATAACATTGGCGGGTTCGATCCCAACCAATGAGGACGAAGGCGGCAGCGCGCCCTCATGCGCTTCGGTGGCGTGGGCGAGAAGGGGATAGTTCAATTCGTAGCCCTGATATTCCGTGCCCGCCTCTTTCCAATCGCCAGCGTGCGGATAGAGCGAATAGGTGAAGTCGTGCGGCCCCTGATCGGCGATGGGGTCGGGTTCAATCGGCGAGCGCAGCAGCGTCAGCCGGATGGTTCCCGGCTCCACGGTGTCGTAACCATATTTGCAGGCGTTCAGCAGGCTAAAGCCTCGGCCCTTTTGCGAAAGGTCGCCCCACTGCTGCGCGCACACCTCAAATTCGGCTTCCTGCGCCAGCAGCGGATCGTATTTGTGCCGCTTCGTCACCTCAGTCGCTTCGGTGAAAGGAACCTGCTTGCCGTCCGCGGTGGGAATGGCCGGACGCTCGATGGTTCCGTAGGGAATTTCGTAGCTCGCCTTCTCGGGCGAGATATCAAGCGGAAAGGCGGCTTTCAGCATCACGTGCTGCTCGTGCCAATCGACGTGCATGTGGACGTCGGCGCGCGCGATTTCGGGGTACATGCAGATTTCCTGCACGAAGGAAGAGTTCTGATAGTGTTTCTTCACCCGGATCACGGCGCGCACGGGCGTGTTCTCTACTAACTTTACTTCGTCCGCCGCCGAGATTTCCGTCTTGGTCTGGTTGTAGGGCCAGCCGATGTTCCAGGCGTCGAACTGCCTCGGCTTATCAACGAAGGCCTCGATCATGTTGCCCTTGCCGCCCGCCCGCAGGATGTTCTTACCATCCTTCTTGCTCACCAAGCTGGTGATGCAGCCGGTGGTCGCATCTACTTCAAGGCGAAGATGCTCGTTTTCCATGGTCAGGCCGCTTGCCTTGAGCGCGGACGCGGCCTGGCGCGGATGCTCCGCAGCGACAAATCGGAACACCTTGTAGCCCATCGCCGGCACGTTGCGCGCCAGGAACCGGACTTTCACCGTGTGCGTTGCGTCGTTGCGAGAAGCCACGGCCGAGGGCATCACGGCGCCTTCCGCATCGACCACCTCCACGTGGGCCGCCGGACCGGAGAATTGCACTTCCGCTTCCGCGATACCGGTGCGCTGCCAGCTTAACGGGTTGAACACCACCACTGCCTCGCCGTGGCCCACAGTGCGGATGCGGCGGGTGATCTGCATGAGCGAGCTGTGCAGCTCCGGTTCGCAGGCACCGCGGACGAGCTCCAGGCTCTCGGCTTCATCTTCATAATTCACGTGAATGCCGGAGCCTGCCATCATGTCGTGAAACTGGTTGAAACAGACCCGCCGCCAGCAGTCAAGGAACATCTCTTGCGGATAAAGTCGTCCATGCAGCATGGCGAGCGAGCAGAACTTTTCCGAATTCAGCACGAGCACTTCGCTTTCTCTAATGCGCCGCTTGCTTTCCGCCTGCGTCGTGTAAGTACCGCGGTGGAACTGGAGATAGAGCTCGTCTTTCCAAACGGGCAGATTGAGGCCAGCGCTCTCGACGCCATTGAAAAATTCCTGCGCGGTGGAAAACTGAAGCGTGGGAAATGCTGCTTTGGGCGACGCCAACCAGCGCATGGCCACGTCCAGCATTTGCCGCGTGGGGCCGCCGCCGTGGTCGCCGAGGCCGAAGAGCAGCATCTGCTCTTTGTAGCCCGAGCACATTGGCGTGTCTTCGGCGATGAACTGGCTGCACTCGGCTGGGTCGATCCGGTTGCCGTAGCCGTGCGGGAAATAGCACAGCACGCGGCTGCCGTCGGGCGACTCCCAATGGAAGAGCTTATAAGGAAACACCGTGGTGTCGTTCCACGACATTTTCTGCGTCACGAAGTAGTCGATGCCTGACCGCTTGTAAATCTGCGCGAGCTGCCAGCTGTAGCCGAACGAGTCGGGGTTCCAGCCGATTTTGACGTCCACGCCGAACTTTTCCTGGAAGTACCGCTTGCCGGTGAGCACCTGGCGCACCAGCGATTCGCCGCAAGGCATGTTGAGGTCCGGCTCAACCCACATGCCGCCCACAATCTCCCACTGGCCGTTTTTCACCTGCTCCTGGATGCGCTTGAATTCGGGGGGATAGTACCGCTCGAGCCAATAAAAATCCTGCGCGCTCGACTGCGCATAGTGAAACTCCGGATGTGTATATTCACCTTGCAGCTCAAGCACAGTGCCGAAAGTGTCCCGCACCACCTCCACCGTTTCCGGCCAGGGCCAGAGCCACGCCATGTCAATGTGCGAGTTGCCCACGGCGCGAAGGGTGAACTGGCGGATCCACTCCGCGAGCGGCTGCATCTTTTCGTCCGCCGCCGCAAGCGATTGGTCAAAAGCCCTCTGGTTGCCGCGATCAAGCGAGCCAAAGTCGATGGCTTTCACCGCCGCCGCAAGTTGCGCGTCGCGGTCCGCCTTGCCGTCTTCAAAGCCGGCTGAGGCCGCCTCGACGCACATGATCTCATCCCTCAACATCTGTGGATTCGACTGACCTGCCGGATAATCTACTTCCTGTCGCGCAAACACAACGGCCGGAGCAGGCGAGTAGGCGGCAATCACCCATTTTTCGCCCGGCTCGGCATTGTTCGTGAGCAAAATCGGCTGCTGCGTGTTGGAAGCTGTCATCTCCACCATCGAGCCGTTGGAAAAGACGCGAATGGGTCCCCGACTACCACCGAAGACGCGCAGGTTGAGCTTCACCGGCAGCCCTTGAATGTTGTAGCCGCCCATACGACGGGGAATTTCAACCGTGTTGCGGAACCATATGGCGCCTTCGCCGGTGGGGCGGGAGAAGCGGCGGCCCGGCTGCGGAGCGGGAGCCGGGGTCCAGTCGGAGTCATTCAGATTCGGGTCCTCGGGGTGCGGCAGGGTATCGGGGTGCATCTTCCAGCCGGTCACCGCCGCGCCGGTCATGGCGGAAAGGCGATTGATGGCGTCTGCGTAGGGGCCTTGCGCCTCGTTGGCGCGGCCGAAAAAGCGCTGCGGCGCGCCCGCCGCCGCCCCGTTGCCGGCAAACAGGTTTTCAGCGAGGAACGTGGCCGCCGACATTTGAAAGAATTTTCTGCGGTTGAGGATGACCATGGTTTGCCTCCGGGAAAGTCAAGTAAGGAAGAGCCAAGAGACACGTGACGAAAACGCTGCCGCGAAGGTTACAATTTCCCGGGATATGGCCTTGTGGAGCGCAAACCGCCGTTTCCGCGGGTTGTAAAAATTTGCGGACCTCAACCATAGAGGTCCGCGTTACGCGTTCGCTTGGATGGAGGCTGCCCCCCCCATCGTAGCGCCGGCATCTTGCCGACATTATACCTGCCGCCAGGATGACGGCGCTACCCTGCGCTAGAACAAAAACTTCAACGAAAGCTGAACGATCCGGGGGAAATTCTGCTGGAACAGGTTGATGGTGCCGAAACCCTGCCAATTCCCATTAGCTTGCCGCTTAGGCGCGCCGTCGTTCGGGTTGGTGTCCGGCCCGGGGAAGAGCGGCGTGTTGGTAAAGTTGAACGCGTCCGCCCGGAACTCAAGCCTCTTGGTTTCCGTAATCGGAAAGTCCTTGATTAGGCTCAAGTCCAGGTCCGGAACAGTTGGGTTCCGGACGTAGGATATCCGGTCGGGCTGATTCCCTTGCGAAAACGCCGGGGTCGAGGGCAAGCAGTTCAGTGGCACGCCACCACAGTTGTTAATCCATTGGCCGAAGGTTGATCCGCCCGGAGGGATGTAGCTGTATCCCGCCGTCGCTGACCCGCCAGCCGGAGGTATGTAAGTGGATCCTGCCACGGGATACCGGCCAGCGATCCCGTCGGGCGTACCGGACTGCACGGTCAGAATCGAGCTCAGCCGCCAGCCGCTTACCACCTGATTCAGTACCGGGCTAGGATTGGAGAGGATGTATTTCGCGCCCCTCCCCATAGGGAGGTCCCACACGCTGCTAAACGTGAAAATGTGCGTGCGGTCGTCGCCCGTTACTTCATAAATCTGGTTTGCATCCTGCCAGGGCCAGCCGTTGCGGTAACTATCAGACTGCATATCCTTCGAGTAGGTGTAGGCCACCTGGAAACTTAGTCCCCGGGTCTCGCCATAAAGCCGCTTGTCCAATTTTACCTGCAGCGAGTCGTACCACACTCTGCCCAGAGGCATGAGGTTATCGCCCACAAGGCCGAATTCGGGGTATGGGACCAGCAGATGTGTGGCTTGGATCGTTGGCGAGGAGCCTTCACTCGAGTTGATAGGAAGAACACCGTAAAAGGGATTGGGGACATTTGAATTATACCAGTTACCTACGCACGAGTTGTAAGTGTTCTGCTGCAACTGAGGGTATCCCACATTCCCAGAAAGGCCGCAAATGCTCCCGGGCATCGGGCCGCCGCTGAGAGGAAGGACGCCGTTCGTCCACTGAAAATCGCGCAGGTTCCTTGTATAGTTGCCCGCGTACTTCACGTCCAACAGCATGTGACCTGGCAGCTCCCTTTGCACTCCAATCGACATGATCTGAATGCGCGGGATACGCCGGCCTGGAAAATCGAGGCTCGCAGTATTACCCACGCCGGTGAGCAGCCCCAGCGAACTCCCGACCGGTACATCCAGGCCGTTCGGGAACGGGTTGCCGGTGAGGAAGTAGTTGGTAGGTGTGGCGCCGTTCAGCGAAGGGATATAAGACGTGGTGATGCTGAATCCGTCGCGCGTTCCACCCTCAATGCCATAGGAGTACATCCAGCCCCAGCCGCCGCGCACCACGGTTTTGCTGTTGAGCGCATAAGCGAACCCGATGCGGGGACCGATGTTCGACCAATCGGTGTTATAAGCGTCCACCGACTGCCCGCCCACTCCTGGGAACAGAATGCCTCCATAAAGCGTGCTGAGATCAGCGATCGAGGCGGGGCTAAAGCCGTATTTCAGCAATGCCGGGGTGTCTGCCGCGAGGTTGGCCTGATAAGTTGGGTTGTTGGTGATGGGGTTGACGCAGGTGGTGCACACGCCCCGGTTCAGGCGGTTGTAGCGTTCGCGCAGGCCGCGCTGCACGTCGTATCGTAAGCCGATATTCATGGTAAGGCGATGGTTGATGCGGATGTTGTCCTGAGCATAGATATCCCACATGGGTGTACCTTCCATGACGCTGGAGTTCCAGTCGACGCCTCCACCGGTCGGATAACCCAGCAATAACCCTGCGATAACGTTGCCGTCATTGATGCCCGTGAGCGTGTCCCGCTGGGTGGGATTGTATTGAGTGACGCCAGTTCCAAAGCTAAAATCTCCATTCGGGCTGCCACCCGGCGCGGAGGCAAAATTGTACTCGCCCACCTCGCCACCGAACTCGATCGTGTGCCGCCCGTGGTTCTTGGTAAAATCGGCGTCAAAAACCGTGTTGGTATAGATGTTGTCGGTCAGTTGGTTGCCGACGAGTTGGGGATAAATCTCGCCGAAAGTAACCTGCGGAAGCAAATTCTTGGAGCCTGCGGTCCCGGCGAAAGGATAATTGAGGCCGAGCGAGCTGATACCCTGCTGGGCGGCGAAGTCTCCGTTTTCCTCGAATTCTCCGAAGCGCGCGAAAGACAGCTTGAAGTCGCCCACCAGGCTAGGCGAGAAAACGTGCGTCATATCCTGGGTCGCAACCATGTTATTCCGGTCGTGATTGATGTTCCCGTTTTCCGCCGCTCCGGTGAATCCACTCGAATCGCGGAATTCATTTCCTCCCTGCCACTCAAACGTGGTGTACCAGCGGGTCTTGTCGCTGGTGTTGAAATCAAGGCGCGCCATAGGCTGGTCATACCTATACTTGTCAGGGGCGGAGGAAGCATAGTTGTTCCGATCCGAGGTGAGGTTAATATTGGGCATCGGGAACAAATTAACCATCGCCGCGCCCATCTTGGAGATGTCTCCGGCCGGAATTTTGTCACCGGCAAACTCAGTGCGGCCATAGTTATTTTTGGGGCAGTTGGTGATTGTTCCTCCTGGCGAATTGCAGACAGTGGTGGTGGGATCGTAAATCGTATATTGGGTCGCCGAAAAATCTCCAGTACGCTCCGCGGCTGTTGGGACACTGGTGACCACCTGGAACGGAATGGTCTCGCGGTATCCCTCAAAGCTGCCGAAGAAAAACACCTTGTTCTTGATGATCGGCCCGCCGAAAGTGCCGCCGAATTGGTTCTGGATCGTCTTTTGCACGGGCAGGCCATTGTAATTGTTCTCAAACACGTTGGCATTTAAGGAGCCGTTCTCGAGATAGTCGTAAGCTTCCCCGTGGTAGGCGTTGGTCCCGGCCTTAGTTACCATGTTGACCACACCGCCGCCGGTACGCCCATAGCGCGCATCGAACATCTGATCTTGTATATTAACTTCCTGCAGGGCGTCCACGTTGGGCGCTGTCATCCAGGTGCCTTCTTCACCGAAGCCGGTCATCACGGTGATGTTGGTCCCATTCAGCGTGAAATTGTTAAAGTTGCCGGCTTGGGCGGAGCTGCCGCCAATACTGTAAGCATTCGAAACGTCCCAGCCCCGGGTGCCAGAATAGCCGCTCGCGCCAAACTGAGTCTGGGTGAATTGCGAGCCGGGCGTGGTGCGCGTCAGCATGTAAACCTGGCGGCCGTTGAGAGGCAGGTTTTCTACGGCCCGCGCCTGAAGGACGCTTCCACCCGAACCGCTGGCAGTGTCAATGAGCGGCGGAACGGAAGTCACGGTGATGGCTTGGGCAAGCGACCCCACTTCCAATTTGAAGTTCACGCCCCGGCTCTGGGCCGCCAGGATCAATACGTTGTCTTGTACGTTAGTTTTGAAACCCTGCGCTTTCACTGTCATGGTGTAGGTGCCGGGAAGCACGTAAGGGATGTAGTAGACACCGGCGCCGGTGGTCTTGGCCGTGTAGGTCTGATGCGTGTCATTCATGACCGCGGTTACGGTGGCGTTTGGAACGACAGCGCCAGAAGGATCCGTCACCTGGCCAGTAAGATTAGACCTGAATTCCTGACTGATGAGATTGCGGGCGCCAGCAGAAAACAAGAGAAAAGCTGAAATTGCTATTAATGCCGAATATTTCCTGAAACTTGACATAATGCCTCCCCAGACTGATTTTTAATGCCGAACACGTAATGCAGGCGGTGCATAGGCCGCCATTTTATCGTCGCTAACAAAGCGAAGGGTTTGCTTCTTGTAGCGTCAGCTATTATTGTTCTTAGAATCCGGCAGCCGGCGTCCATTGGCTGATATGTGGTATACTATTCCTTTGAGTTTCGACCACAAGCAGCGATCTTGCTTACGCTACTTGGTTGGGATGAGGTAAAGAAGGGGAATTCACAGGGAGCTTACAGTGAGTTCTCGCATCGTTAATGCAACCCCGGGCCACTTACCAAGCATCCTCCTGGAGCACGACGACCGCTGGAAGGTGGCGCTTCGGGTGGCGGCAAGCCGTGAATTCTCAAAATCGACCCGCCTGCACGACTTCCTTCTTTACGTTTGTGAAAAGGCCCTTACTAACCGCGCCGACGAAATTCGTGAGCAAGTGATTGGCTTCGATGTTTTCGACCGCGGTCCTGGGTACAATCCTGGCGACGATAACATTGTGCGTGTTGAGGCGCGCGAGCTGCGCAAGAGGCTAGATCGCTACTTTGAGGGAGAGGGCGCGCAAGAGCCATACCGCATCAGTGTCCCCAAGGGTAGCTATGTGCCTGTTTTTGAGCCGGTTGCAAGAGAAACGGCGCTTGTGGAGGTCTCTTCGCCGAGTTTGGAATTGAGCGCGGAAGACATTGTTCATTCGGCCAAGACAGGCTTTTGGCGATCCCATCCGGGCATTCAGCTTTCATGGAGCATGTTAGCTCTTATTGCCGCCATTACTGTATTGTTGATCACTCAAGCGAGCAAGTTGGGCGTCATGGTCAGTGGTTTCTCTGCGAACAAGCTGACCGTGACGCCGCGACAAGGCAGCCTATGGCCGCTCCTCTTTGAAGGTCAGCGTCCTGTCACCATCGTGGCGGCGGATTCCGCCCTGGTTTTAGTGCAAGACATTACCCACCAAGTTGTTCCTCTGAGCGATTATTTCAGCAAGAGTTACTTCGATAAACTAAGCGGACCGGAAGTTTCCCTGATCACCCATCGTCCTTATACGAGCTTAGCGGATGCGGTAGTTATTTCTGAACTGCTCAACACCGCCGGCGCTCAACATAAGAACGTGGCAGTGCGCTACGCCCGGGATTTGGAGATGCGGGACCTCGAAAATGGCAATCTGGTCTTCTTGGGAAGCTCGTATTCGGACCCCTGGATTCGGGAGTTTGACAGCGAGCGGAATTTTGTGGTGGGGGTGGAGGCGCGGACTCGCAGGCTCTATTTCCTGAACAAGTCGCCTAAGAAGGGAGAAGCGGATCGTTATTACGCTGCCGGCCAAACCGATAGAACCAACGAAACCTACGGCCTCATTACCTACCTGCCAAACCTGCGGCACACCGGCAACGTTCTCATCCTTGGAGGAACGAGCAGTGAAGGGACGGAAGCCGCGGGCGACTTTATTACGGATCCGCGCACCGCGCCCGTGATTCGCCGCTATTTGAAGGTGCGGACAAGCGCAGCCAGCATTCCTTATTTTCAACTCCTCATAAAGACCACGACCTTGGATAACACGCCGAGCAAACTGCAAGTGATTGCCAGCAGAATCATGCAGAGTTTGTCGTAATCCCAATGCTGTTCGCTTAAGCTCAGCCGTTCCCGCTATCTTGCTGTTACCCTAAGCGTAGCGGGGAATCTGCTTTTGCATACGCGCAAAAAGCAGATTCTTCGCTGCGTTGGTTGCGAGCGGTTCTATCCGAATAGCCGTGGGCGTAAGCCCACGGATGCGCTTGTCACTTGTCTCTGGTCACGGCTTTCCGGCCTGCGGCAGTAATCCGCCAATAAATAGGAAGGCCAACTAAAACAATCAGCAATCCGGGCCATGTGGTGGCGGGCCGATAAGCAAAAAGGACAAGTAAGATGGCACCTGCCCCGGCAATATAAAACAGCGGAACGAAGGGGTAGCCGAAAGCGCGATAAGGCCGGTCATCGCGCGGGCGTAACTTGCGCAAACGAATCAGGCCCGCGATTGTGAGGATGTAAAAGATGAGGGCGGCGGAAATCACATAATCAAGCAGATTGCTGTAGAGATTCCCATATTCATGGGTTGCGGGGTTGTATGTTCTTGGAAGCACAAGGAAGGCCGCCCACGCGCCTTGCACCCACAACGACCATCCCGGCACCTTGGCGCGGTTCAGGTGCGAAGCCGCGCGGAAGAAAAGGCCATCATGCGACATTGCGTAGTAGGCTCGCGGCCCGGCAAGAACCAGGCCATTGATGCAGCCGAAAGTTGAAATCATAATGGCGAGCGCCATCAGGATTTTCCCGGCGCCGGGATATACGGCGGCGAGCATCGCCGTGGCTACGCGGTCCGACGGGGCATGCTGGATGGCGGAGAAGGGTAGCACGCAGAGATAGGCCACGTTGGCAAGCAGGTAGATCACCACCACGAGGATCACGCCGATGGCCAGCGCGCGCGGCAGGGTGCGGCGCGGGTCCTTCACTTCGCCCGCGGCAAAAGTGATGTCGTGCCACGAGTCCATGGAAAAAAGCGACCCGGATTGCGCCACGCAGATGGCGATGAAGAGTCCAAACGCGGTGACGGCTTCCATGCCGTGCCCCAGCGGAACTACACCGCTTGCGCGCCAGAAATGGAGACGGCTGAAGTTTTGCCGGATGGCGCTCGCATTGCGCGCGATGACCAGGCCCACCACGATCAGCGCCAGTAGAGCTCCGGTCTTAGCCAGTGTGAATCCGCTCTGAACATACTTGCCGTATTCGAGGCCGCGGCTGTTGGTCCAGGTGAGCAGCGCGATGACAAGAATCGCCACAAACTGCGCGCTTGAAAGCGACAGAGCGTAGCCGGTTGAAAGATGAATGGGCGCGATCACGTAATGAGTCTCGGAAATCCACGGCAACAGCACGCCGGAAAAGCGCGCGAAGGCCACGGCAACGGCGGCAATAGTGCCCGTCTGAATCACCATGAAGAGCGTCCAGCCGTAAAGAAAGCCGACAACCGGGGAATAGGCCTCGCGCAGATAGACGTACATACCGCCCGCGCGCGGCATCATTGAAGCCAGTTCGCCGTATGAAAGCGCGGCGGCGATGGTGAGCGCGCCTGCGAAAGCCCAGCCCGCCAGCAGCCAGCCCGGGCTGCCGATCTTGCGCGCCATGTCTGCCGAGACGATAAAGATGCCGGAGCCGATCATGATTCCGGCCACTACCATGACGGAATCAAACAGGCCAAGCCCGCGAACGAACTCGGTGTCTATACCCCGAACCGTTTTTTTTGCTTCTGGGAGATGGGCGTCTAACATCGAAATCCCGTAGGGGGTTATGGCACTACCTGGATGTGATGACTTTCTTTGTCGCGGCGGCCTCTGGCCCACCGGTCTTAATAGTAAAAGTTGGCAGCCAAGAGGCTACTGCCGCTACAGTATAGGGGATGGATTTATGTTTTCCAGATAGAAAAAGAACAATTATTTTGCGATTTGCCGCAACAAATCTCATTAGAGCGTGCTAATATTAAACTCGGTTATATGTCAAGGTGGGTAGACTTTGACTTACAGAAGCAAAATTTTGAAAAAATTGTGTAAAAAGGTGTTGACAAACCTATAAACACTGGGTATGTTGATCATTCGCTGTTAGGAGATATTGTTTGGTCTGCCCTCGAAGTTGAAGTTCACTAAAAGTTAAGGTTCTACGAAAAGACCCCAAAAGTTCCGATCACGTAGGTGAGAGATTTTTCTTACAAAGATATTGACAACTACGGTTGAGTTACATATAGTTGTTTGGAGTTTGCACAGTAAGGCATTATCATAACAACCCGGGTGAGGAGTGACTAGCTCCTAACCTTAAGCTAAAAGGAGTTACCACATGACGATGAAATCTCGCATCATGCTATACCTACTCCTGCTGGGGATCGTGGGCGCGGCTCCGATTTTTGCGGGTTCAGCGGCTATTGGAACGGTTGCGGGCAGTTTAAATGCAACTGTCAGCGGGCAAGCCCTCCTGCCCAATAGCACGGTCTTCAACGGGGATCAATTGCAGGTGAAGGATGGGGCGGCCGTAATTGCTTTGATGAACGGCAGCCGCATGACGCTGGGCAGCGAGACTCAGGCTCAGTTTTTCAAAGAGACGGATGGAGTCGCGGTTGCGCTGGCAAAGGGGAACGTCTCGATGTTTCACCCGGCTACGGGATCGAGCTTGGCGGTGAGCGCCGAGAAGTGGTCCGTTACCCCCGGCAAGGGCTATAAGACGGTAGGTGACGTTGCCATGCTCAATGGCGCGGTAGTGGTCACAACAAAAGAGGGCAGCCTCCATGTTGTGGGCAACGGCCAAACCTTGGACGTCGCGCAGGGCAAAACCATTACCCTCCTTCCGAAGAATGCTGCCATGCCGCAAACCGGCACTTCCCAGAAGCTGGTGAATGGAAACACCGGACTTGAAGCGGCAGGGCTTGGAGCAGGCGCTGCGGCTGCAATTTTGGCCGGCATCGCCATGTCTCGCGCGGGCAATGCTCGTGATGCTGCCAACGCGGCGGATACGCAAGCTGCTGCGGCTACATCAGCGGCAAACGCTGCCACGTCTGCAGCGAATGCAGCGACCTCAGCGGCCACGGCATCCGGCAATGCTGCCAACGCCGCTGGTTGCGCAGTGAATTATATACAAAACCCGAACGGCGTGAAGAACGCCAGCCCGTATATTCCTCCTGCAGGCTATAGCTGTGGGCCTGCACCTAGTGGTCTTTAAGTAAGTAGTTTGTTCCAATGAAAGTTATTGAAAAGGCAGGCTGCAAACTTCACTTGTAGCCTGCCTTTTTTGTTTTTCACTCGGTTCATCGCGCTCCCTTGAAACGATACTCGCGCCTTCCGCACGAACTCATCCTAATCCTTGTCGACAAGCGCGTTCCGATTCGGCTATCATTTGGTTTCGCAATTTCTCGCGGGAGATTCTTTTATGGCCGACTTAGACGGCAACAAGGAAACAAAAGAGTTTTATCTGAATATTTCGGCGCGGAGCGAGGCATTTTACCTGAAGGGCGCGAACGCGCTCGGCTGGGGAATGCAAGACCGCTTAGCACGCATTTTCCAGCCTGAGTCGGGGCGCACGGTGATGTTGGCCATCGACCACGGCTATTTTCAGGGGCCGACATCCGGCCTTGAGCGCGTCGATGTGAACATTGTCCCTCTTATACCCTACGCGGACGCTCTCATGCTGACGCGCGGCGTCCTGCGCAGTTCCATTCCTGCTTCGAGCGGAAAAGCCATTGTCTTGCGCGCGAGCGGCGGTCCGAGCATCCTGAAAGAGCTCTCCAATGAGCAGATTGCTATAGACGCCGAAGACGCGATTCGCCTCAACGCTTCGGCAATGGCGGTGCAAGTGTTCATCGGCGGCGAATTTGAAACCCAGTCGGTGCACAACCTCACCCAGTTGGTTGATATTGGCAACCGCTATGGCATCCCCGTGCTGGGCGTGACTGCCGTAGGCAAAAATCTGACGCGCGACGCAAAATACATCCGGCTCGCGTGCCGGATTTGCGCCGAGCTGGGCGCGCATTTTGTCAAGACGTACTTCGTGGAGGAAGGGTTTGAGACGGTCACCGCGTCCTGCCCGGTCCCGGTGGTGATGGCCGGTGGCAAGAAGATTCCCGAACCGGATGCTTTGAAGCTCGCCTATAACGCCATAAGCCGGGGCGCGGCAGGGGTGGACATGGGCCGGAACATATTCCAGTCAGAAGCGCCCGCCGCCATGATTCAGGCGGTTCGCAAAGTGGTGCACGAAGGCATGAAACCGGATCACGCTTATGACCTTTACCAGACGCTGAAGCGTGAGGGCAGGGAAGCGTTCACTAGAGCCTAGACTGCGCGAATGCCCATGCTATTTGTAGCGCGGCGTTCCGTTATCTCCGAGGAGCCAATGAATGCAGAGCAAGTGGTCAGAACCCGATGCGGCGAGATTTGTGGAAAACTATGCGCCGCAGTGGGGAGACGACTTGGCGCTGCGCACCTATTCGGCGCGGCTTCTGGGTGACGACCCCGCGCTTGTCTTGCACGGCGGCGGAAACACTTCGGTCAAAAACTCCTTCACGAATGTTTTGGGCGAAACCGTGGACGCAATTTTTGTCAAGGCCTCCGGTTTCGACATGGCGACGATTGAGCCTGTCGGTCATCCCGCGCTCGACCTCAGCCGTCTGCGCAAGCTGCGCGCGCTCGGCCAGCTTACTGACCGCAGCATGGTGAATGAAATCCGCGCGCGCCTGTTTGATTCGGCCTCAGCTACCCCTTCCATCGAAACCCTTGTTCACGCTTTCATCCCGCCGAAATTTATTGATCACACGCACGCCGACGCCATCCTCGCGCTCACCAATCAGCGTGATGGAAAGCGTAACATCGAAGATGCCCTAGAGGAAAAGGTGATTGTGCTCGACTACGTCCCGCCGGGTTTTGATCTGGCCAAAGCCGCCGCTGCCGCTTATGAGGCGCGCCCCGAATGCAGTGGAATGGTCTGGATGAAGCATGGAATTGTCACTTGGGGTGAGACGGCCCGCGAGTCTTACGAAGCAATGATTCGCCTGGTGTCGCAAGCCGAAAACTACATCGCGCTTCATGCCCACCGCCCTCTCGCCGTGCCGGTCCGCACGGACCTTACGACGGCGGAAGAGCGATGGACGCAGGCGGCTCCCGTGCTTCGCGGCCTGCTCGCGCGTCCTTCGGGCGAGCAGGACCGGCCCTATCATCGTGTCATTCTCCAGCCGCTCATCAACCGCGACGTGTTGGACTTTGTCGATTCCGCTCGTGGCAAGGAACTCGCGCTCTCGCCGCCCTTGACCTCCGACCACCTGATTCGGACGAAGCCTTTGCCTCTTTGGATTGATGCGCCGGATTATACCAATCTCTCGCGCCTGCGCGAACAGCTTGCAACGGCGATTTCAGCATACGCGACCGAATACGATGCCTACGTCAAGCGGCATTCTTCGCGCCTCGATAAGGAAGTTGATCGATTTGATCCAACTCCGCGCGTGATTCTGCTGCCTGGTCTGGGCGCCGTGGCCGCAGGCAAGGACGTTGAGGTGGCGATAATCGCGCGTGATATCACCGCGCATACGTTGCACGTGAAGGCGCAGGTCGCGGCCATGGAAGGCGTTTACGAGGGGTTGCAGGAGCACGCGCTTTTCGAGATGGAATATCGCCCCATGCAGCAGGCAAAAATCGCCAAAAGCGCAGCGTCCGCGCTTGCGGGCGAAGTTGCACTGGTGACCGGCGCCGCCGGAGCCATCGGCTCGGCGATTGCCGAAGCCCTGCTTGTGCGAGGTTGCCACGTGGCCGTGACGGACCTTCCTGGCGAGCGCCTCGACCAACTAACGCGCGATCTCAAAGCGGTCTACGGGCGTCGCGTGACCGGCGTGGAGATGGATGTTACGGATGTGACGTCTGTAAAGAGCGCATTCGATGAAGTCACGCGAGTGTGGGGAGGCGTCGATCTGGTGATTGTCAATGCCGGAGCGGCGATGGTCTGCTCGCTTGATGAGATGACACTCGAAGGATTTCAACGACTCGAACGGATCAATATTGACGGTTCGCTGCTTGTTCTTGCCGAATGCTCCCGCCATTTCAAGCGGCAGGGCACGGGCGGTGACATTGTGATGATCTCCACCAAAAATGTCTTCGCGCCCGGCGCGCGTTTTGGCGCCTATAGCGCCACCAAAGCAGCCGCGCATCAACTGGCGCGCATTGCTTCTCTCGAAATGGCGGAATTGGACGTGAGAGTCAACATGGTGGCGCCCGACGCGGTGTTTTCGCACGGCGCGCGGCGCTCCGGCCTGTGGGCGGAGGTTGGTCCGGACCGGATGAAGGCGCGCGGCCTGAGCCAAGACGAGCTTGAGGAATACTACCGCAAGCGAAATCTGCTGAAAGTTAAAGTCACGGCGGACCACGTTGCCCGCGCTGTGCTATTTTTCGCCACCCGCCAAACGCCTACCACCGGAGCGACCTTGCCCGTCGACGGCGGCCTTCCCGACGCTACGCCGCGCTGAATGCAATTGGTGCGGGGGTCACTTACAGGATTCGGCCGCCGCTACGGTGCTGTCAGATCGGCGAACACGAATCCTTCGCGCTCAATTACTTCACCTGGTTCTACGCGGACCGCGTGTTGAAACATGGGACCAGCGAATGTGAATGTGTGAAACTCGCCATTCTCGCCGCAGGGATCAATAGCCGGAGGAAGTTCGTCAAGAAGGGCCGCGTCAAAGAGGCGGCCTGCGAATTTGCGGTCAAGCTTCTTTGGATCAACGCAGGTGAGGTGCGCGCGCAGCCCTCCCTGAATCATTTCCCGCGCCAGACGAGCCGTATTGATGCCCCAGAGAGGAAACACGGGCTGAATGCCGGTCCCGGCCAGCTTCTCTTCGCGGTAGCGGCGGACGTCTTCCAGGAACAGGTCGCCGAAGACCATGTGGGTGACGCCCTCGCTCGCCGCGCGGCCGAGCGCTTCCGCCATGAGGGCTTCATAGGCCGCGTTTGAACAAGGCCAAGGCAGAGGAACTTTGACGATCGGCAAGCCCGCCGCTTGCGCTTGCCGATCGAGAAGCTCTTCGCGCACGGCGTGCATGGCGACGCGATGATATTCCTGATTCAACGTGGTCAGCAGCGCCACGACCTCGATTTTGCCTTGCGCGCGCACCGCATGAAGCGCCCATGCGCTGTCCTTCCCGCTGCTCCAGCTTAGCCATGCTTTAAGCTTGGTCATTTGCTTTCTTTGTGCCTTGAATCCTCTGCATAACGGTGGCGTCCTGCCACTGAACGGATTACGGCGGTAGCCACGGTCAATCGCATTTCGATTGACCGTGGGCCTTTGTCCCAAATGAAAAAGGGCCCACGGTCAGGGAAGCCCTGACGGTGGCTACCTTTACAAAAACCGGCTGCCAGAGACCGCCGCTACAGCAGATATCGAAATCAGAACAGCATCACGTAAGTGAGCGCGCCCAGAGTGCCGCCGACCAGCGGACCAATAATGGGCACCCATGCGTATCCCCAATCGGATGCGCCCTTGCCGGGAATAGGCAGAAGAGCGTGCGCGATGCGCGGCGCAAGATCGCGGGCCGGGTTGATAGCGTAGCCGGTGGGCCCGCCGAGCGACATGCCGATGGCCCACACAAGAAAGCCTACTAGCAGCGGCGTGAGTCCAGTTTGCGTGGGCGCGTTGTTCGCGCCGAGCGCAAGGCAGCCGAAAACTAGCACGAAGGTGCCGATGATTTCCGTGACCACGTTGGCAGCCTTATGCCGAATGGCGGGAACGGTGGAAAACACCAGGAGCTTCGACACGGGGTCATCCGTCACGCGCCAGTGAGCAAAGTAAGCGGCCCAGACAAGCACCGCGCCTATAAAGGCGCCGATCAGTTGACCGCCCACGTAAGGCAGCACGTGCAACCAGGGAAACCGGCCCGCGATCGCATAGCCCACAGTGATCGCCGGATTCAGGTGCGCGCCGCTGATGCGGCCCACGGCGTAAACGCCCATCGCCACGGCCATCGCCCATCCCGTAGTGATGACAATCCATCCTGATTTCTCCGCCTTCGATTTGGCGAGCACGACGCCCGCCACT
>DASZAA010000323.1:0-3499 GCA_035945615.1 Terriglobia bacterium | reverse complement strand
ATCGTAAGACGCCTGCTTCTACTGATACAAACGAGAATAATGATATAAATGAGACGCGCGCGACGCCGCCCAGGGAAACCCCTGCCCCGCCCCCGCCCGGCTCTGTAGCGCAGACCGCCGCCTTGGCGGTCTGCGGCCTTTGAATGGGCGGAAAACCGCAGACCTCAAATACGGCGGTCTGCGCTACAAAAGCCTAGCTGAGCGGAGCCAAAGGGCCGGACGCCCTCCAGAGGGAGAGGAACTAGCTTCTCCTGATGCTGGTACGGCGGCGTCCAAAGCTTACACGGGGCCGCCGGTATTTACTACTTATAAAAACCCCCGGCCAAATCCTGTAACAGACCCCGCGCCCGCTCTAAACAGGCTGAAAATAAAGGGTTGACGGCATCATGGCATTTTTCTAAGATGGCGTCAGGAGGGATCACCTCCTGGTGGGGTGAGGACTCATGTCGCAGGATCATAGGCCCAGGCCCAACTCTAAAGGCAGGGATTCCTTGTCCGAAGCTTCGATTCCTGAGAAGGTCTATTTCCGCATCGGCGAAGTCAGCCAACTGGCGCAGACGAAGCCCTACGTGCTGCGTTATTGGGAGACGGAGTTCCCTTCCCTGCGCCCCTCGAAGACGCACACGGGCCACAGGCTTTATCGCCGCAAGGATGTGGAGACGGTGTTCCAGATCAGGCGGCTGCTCTACGAAGAGGGATTCACCATCGAAGGCGCGCGCAAGCAGATTGCCGCCAATTCCAAGGGACCGGCGCAGAAGCCGCAGCAGGCGCATCTGTTCAAAGCGGAGCCGAATGGGATGAAGTCGATCCAGCGCGAGCTGCGCAACATCCTGGCCATGCTTTCGCGCTAACGATCTTTAGCGGGATCTGGTCTGTAGCGGCGGCCGAATCCCACAAGAGTCCACCGCGGCGACTATGTTATGCTGAGGTGTCAGACGTTTTCGGGACGTGGCGCAGCCTGGTAGCGCACTTGCTTGGGGTGCAAGGGGTCGCCAGTTCAAATCTGGCCGTCCCGACCAGAACGGCAGTGATTAAGTGACGAGTGACAGTTGAGGAGCAAGATCGAATATGCTTCGCGCCCGTCACTTGTCACTGTTTTGTCGGGGCGTAGCGTAGCCTGGTAGCGCGCTTGGTTCGGGACCAAGAGGTCGGAGGTTCAAATCCTCTCGCCCCGATACTCATCAGTCATCATGGACCGAAGTCCATCCCTCGATCGGCATCCCTCTCCCGCAGCGCGGGCCTGTAGCTCAGATGGATAGAGCAACGGTTTCCTAAACCGTAGGTCGGGAGTTCGAATCTCCCCAGGCCTACCATGGCTTCAAGAGGTTCCCTCCATCAAGAAACTCCCATCCTGAGCCATAAGACACTCAGAGCCGGCGCTTGTGGCTGACCCGCCTAAAATCGCTTGACATCCGCGAATCCGACGCCTAATATACCGTCTGTCGATATATTGTGCGATGATATAGATCACATGATTAAAAATGAGCCGAAGACAACCGGAAGATTTTCCAGCGCCCAACCGCCGCTCGCACCGGCTGTTTTTTACATTCTTCTAGCTCTTGCCGATCGCGACCTGCACGGATACGCAATTATGCAGCGCGTGCGCGCACGGAGTGCAGGGGCGGTGCGTCTGGGTCCGGGGACGCTATATGGCGCGCTCAGCCGAATGCTCAAAGAGGGCCTCATTGTGGAATTGGAAGACCGTCCCGATCCGGAAATGGATGACGCGCGGCGGCGTTACTATCGCTCGACTGACCGCGGCAACCGGGCCTTGGCGGCGGAGGCGAAGAGGCTTGGAGACCTTGCCCGTCTTGCGCACGCTACCCGCGCGGTTCGCGAACTAAAGCAGGCTTGAGGATCGATTATGGCTGATCGTGAATCTACCGGAAAAGCTTCGGAGCGTTTTTACGAATGCTTATTGCTGCTTTATCCACCCGGTTTTCGCCTTCTTTTTGGCCCGGATATGACCCAGGTTTTTCGAGACGTCTACCCACGGGGGGCGCGTGGCAAAGGTTTCGGAAGATATTTGGCTTTCTGGTTTTGGACCCTCAGCGACCTTGCATGCTCTCTCTTTCGGGAATGGGGGCAAACGTTGCTCCCGGTTGAAGGGATCGATGCGTTTATCCAAACGCTGGCCGACTCCACAGCGGTTCCTATTGGGATTTTTTCCATAGTTCTGGTGCAGGGATACGTCTACGCCGTTTTGACGGAATTCTCGCAGGATGTGGCATGGGCAGCCAGCGTGTCTTCCAATCCCGGAGTTTCGAGCACAGATCTTATCGTTGTGACAGCCATTGCTGCGTGCAGCTTGGGAATGGTAAGCGCGATGGCCGCGTGGGCTATCGCTCGAAACAATCGATTACACGATCCCATCATCAAGCTATTCCTCGTGCCAAAAACCGAGGTCTCGATTGCTCGAACTCAGGAATTTAACCAAGCGTTATAACCGCGTCACAGCGGTGGATGGCATCAACCTCACCGTAAAGCCGGGGGAGGTCTATGGATACCTCGGACCTAACGGTTCGGGCAAAACCACAACTGTGAAGATGCTTACCGGATTAATCGAACCTTCGAGCGGTCATATTTTCTATGAGGGCCAGGATATCCAGCATGACCTGATCACATATCGAAAGCGTCTCGGTTACGTGCCCGAAGAGCCGCTTCTTTATTCTTACCTGACGGGGCATGAATACCTCCAACTTGTGGGGCGCCTGCGGTCAATCCCCCATGTGTTACTTGAACGCAAGATAGAGCGTCTTCTTGATCTTTTTTCCCTCCACCGGCACCGCTACTCCCCAATTTCATCCTACTCGAAGGGAATGAAACAAAAGGTGCTGCTCTCGGCGGCGCTCTTGCACAATCCCGACATCCTGATTTTTGACGAACCGCTTTCGGGGCTGGATGTGACGTCGATGGTCATTTTCAGGAACATCGTTCAGTCCCTGGCGCGGGAGGGCAAAGTCATCCTGTACAGCTCGCACGTGCTCGAAGTGGTGGAAAAAGTGTGCTCGAAAGTGATCATCCTTCATAAAGGCCGCGTGGTGGCGAATGAGAACGTTGGGCGGCTGAGAGACCTGATGCATTCACCATCGCTTGAAGATGTATTCAGCCAGCTCGTCGCGCAGGAGGATACAGAGCGCGTAGCGAGCGACATTGTCGAAACAATGAAGATGTAAGGCGTGCCTCTGTCGTTGCTTCTGACAATGCCCATACGACCCTTTCAGCAATACCGTGCCTGAATTCGCCAAATTCGGCAGATGGTTCCGTGATGACGAAACCCACTTCGTCGAGCTCACCCGCTGTTTCTTCAGCCGGTTTTTTGATACCGAACTCATTTCTGAAGCACAACTGGATGTGGCGTATATTCTCGCGGCGCTGGCTGTTCCCGGTCTGTTTTATGCGATGTTCGCGTTTTTTGTCTATAGCTATATCTACTGGCATTTCACCCAAGCCCTTTACGATGCGGTCAGCATTTCCGACCAATGCCGGTATTTGTTGT
>DASZAA010000322.1:0-8065 GCA_035945615.1 Terriglobia bacterium | reverse complement strand
GAGTAATTGGGGGTTTGGGCAAGAGCGATGGCGTTCGATTCGCGTTCGGCTCGATATCCCCATCCGTCGAGGATCACTAACAAAATAGGTTTAGGTCGTGGCATTGTTCTCTCGTTATTGGGTTTTAAGATCAGCAGCGATTAAGGGGTCTGTATGACGACTGCGGCCGTCGCGATAGGATCGGAGTCGCTAAGCTGCGTTGCTCTATATAACTGCGTGCAGAGGAATGGCTCAAGATTGCGCGGCAGCCGCTTGGCTAGGAGCAAGGCCGAGCGGCGCCGCGACGCCGCTGATTGCGGCGATGCAGAATGCAACGTGCCCGTCGAGTGGAATCCCAAGCTCTTCGGCGCCTTTGCGAAGATCCTCCCGGCTGACCGAGCGCGCGAAGGCTTTGTCTTTCATTCGCTTGATCACCGACTTTGCCTCGAGGCCTTGAATCTTATCCGGCCGCACCAGCGCGCAGGCGGTAATGAACCCTGCGAGCTCATCGCAAGCGAAAAGCGCCTGAGCGAGCCGCGTGTCTCGCGGCACGCCGGAGTAAGTCGCATGTCCGAGAATCGCCCTCCGGACTTCATCCGGATATCCTCTCTGCTCGAGAATCTCGCTGCCCTTCAGCGGATGATCGGGCGCGTTCGGATACATCTCATAGTCGAAGTCGTGGATCAAACCGGTACACCCCCACTTCTCTTCGTCCTCGCCGAACTTGCGCGCGTAAGCCCGGAGACAGGCCTCAACCGCAAGCGCGTGTTTGCGCAGGCTTTCGCTTTTCGTGTACTCGCAAAGCAGACTCCATGCCGCGTCTCGATCCATGGGCGCTCCTTCGCAGAATTTCCTATTATAGCTCACTGCGATCATGCTGCTTCCGGTTCATGCGCGCGCCGGACTTCAATGCCTGCATGGAAATACCGGAAATGGCGCCGTAGCGGCGGCGTCTCGCCACCAGCTTCGCCTCCCACCGTTCCGGTGGTGAGGCGAAGCTGGTACAGCGCACTAATCATAGGAAGATGGTTCGTTATTTTACTCATTGGAAGGCGCGATATAAGAGTGATAGACTCTTACCCTTAAAAAACCACTCGTTAAAGGGAGTCCCGATGAGTCAACAAATTCAGCGTCGGAAATTTCTGAAGGTTGCGGGCGCGGCGGCAACGGCAGCGACAGCAGGCCTCGCGGGGGGAAGCGCAATCTTGGCAGCGCAGTCGGACGGCGCGCCTCAGACTGCGGGGAGTCAAGCTAAAATGCCGCGCATGTTTTCAGGCTGCTGCGCATACTCTTTCCGCAAGTATCTGCAGCACGGGCCGATGACGATGGAGGATTTCATCCGCAAAGGAGTGGAACTGAAGTTGGACGGGGTGGATATGACAGGCTATTACTTCAAGTCCACCGATCCCGGCTATCTCGGCGGCCTCCGGCATTTCGCTTACAAGCATGGGGTTCCGTTTTCGGGAGCCGCATGCGGTGTGAGCCTGGTGCAGGCAGACCCGGACCGGCGCGCGCAGTCGCTGGTCGAGGTCAAAAAGTGGGTAGACGCAGCGGACCTGCTTGGGGCTTCGCACCTGCGTGTTTTCGCCGGCAAGCTTCCCCAAGGCGCAACCATTCCGCAGGCTATCGGCTGGGTCGTGGAAACGCTCAAAGCAGCGGCCGATTACTCCGGGGGAAAGGGTATCATGCTCGGTCTCGAAGATCATTCCGGTATCACGCAGAATGCGGATGCCTGCCTTGAAATCATGCACCGGGTCGACTCGCCGTATGCGGGCATTAATCTCGATATCACTCATTTCATTCCCACGGCCACTCAGGACGCCTATGCTCAGATCGCAGCCTGCATTACGTACGCGACCAATACGCACATCCGGGACGTTTTTGACGACCAGACCCCTATTGACATGGACCGCGTGTGGGGGATGTTTGCGCAAGCAGGGTTCAAGGGTTATATGTCCGCTGAGTACGAGGGGCACGAAGACCCCATGACGGGCGTCCCCAAGCTGACAGCGAAGATCAGGAATCTTTGCAAAAAGTATTCCACCGTTTAATGAAGATTTAATTTGGAGGTGTTTCATGGAAAATCGGCGACAGTTTATGGGACAAGTCATCGGCGGAACCGCCGCTCTTGCTGCGGGGGCGTTTTTACCTGCGCGCCGCGTGCTCGGCGCGAATGACCGCGTGCGCTTCGCGCTGATTGGCGCGGGCGGCCGCGGCACGGCGGACCTGCGCGCTGCGCTCAAGTGCCCTAACGTTGAAGCCGTTGCCGTGGCGGACGTCTACACGCGGCGTCTGGAACAAGTGAAGCGATGGATTCCGAACGCCAAGCAATACGCCGATTTCCGGCGGCTGCTCGATGACAAGAACATTGATGCGGTCATCATTGCGACGCCACAGCATCAACATGCGTTGAATTTTGTGCCCGCGCTTGAAGCGGGCAAGGACGTCTATCAGGAAAAGACGATGGCGTTCAACCCCAATCATGCGCGTCGCATGAAGCGCGCTTTTCTTGGATCAAACCGCGTGGTACAGGTGGGCATTCAATCAACCAGCTCGACCGTGCAGCAGAAAGCGCATGAGATGACTTCGCCCGACGAGATGGGTGTTATCACCGCCTTGCACACTCATATGTACCGCAACGCAGCTTATGGAGGCTGGGGTCGTGCTCTTCCTGCCGATTGCAACCTTCAAAACGTCGACTGGAAGATGTTTCAGGGTGAAGCCGCGCCTCATCCGTTTGATCCCAACCGCGTCATCAATTGGCGATTCTTCTGGGATTACTCAGGCGGCAACGTGTTTGAAAACATGGTGCATCAGGTGGGATTCTGGTATAAGGCGCTGGGATTGGGCATCCCAAGCCTCGTGCAGATGACGGGCGCCAACTATATCTCTCCCAATATGGAAGTGCCCGATACCATGAATGTCAGCATGGAACAGCCAGAGAAGCTGCTCTTCACTTGGAACTCTGGCTTCGGCAACCGCTTCTACACGGCCGACGATGATCTATTGCTCGGGCGCAAGGGAACGCTTATCCGGCACAACGAGAGCATTCGCTATCTCTCGCAAAGCGAGCGCCATCACGAGCCGGTCGACGAACCCGCCGCCGCGGCCGGCGGGGTGCAATCCCAGAACATCCATCCCGACATCGTGAGCGGGGGCGACGAAACCGTCACCCACATGCAGAATTTTTTCGACTGCGTTCGCAGTCGCAAAGAGACGAACTGCCCGTTTGACCTTGGTTATAAATCCGCTATCGCTTGTCAGATGGCGCTCGCGGCGCTGCACCAAAAGCGGGCTGTCCGTTGGGACACGGAGCGGGAAGAGATCGTTGCAGTTTAACCTGTAAGCGTGCGAGGCCTCTTCATGCCGTCACGGGCTGCTGCAACAGATTGGCCCAGCGGCGCTCCTTGCGCTGACGCCAAGCGCCGCGATGGTAGGCGTAACTTGCAAGCAGCGGCACGGCCAGCGTGGCTTCGCTATAGACCATCTGCTCGTAAGTGGTATCCACCTTGCCCCAACTGCTGGCTTCTTTGAGCGTGCTGCCTGAGAGCGCGCCGTCACGCACGTCTGCCACTGTCACTTGAATTGCATATTTGTGCATGGGCACATCCACGCCTAGCGTCTCTGCCGCCACAACAATATCCTGAGCGAAATTCTTGGGGACGCCGCCGCCGATCATGAAAAGGCCGGTGGTCTGATTTTTGATTTTAAGCTGCGTCAACTCGTAAAAATCCTTCGCGCTGTCGAGCGTCAGCTTGGCGCGGTCGCCCCGCGCGTGTTGGTGCATTACCAATCCGAAGCCCGCCGAGCAATCGCTGAATGCAGGGCAAAAGATGGGCACATCCTTCCGGTAGCTCTCAAGCACGATACTTTCCCCACTCTTGCCCTCGCGCTCAAGATAAGCGCCCATTTCGCGGATGAATTCGCGCGAGGAGTAGGGACGCGCCTCAAGCCCGTCCGCAATCACGCGCACGGTGTCGTCGCAAACGCGGAGGTCGTCTTCATCTATCAGCGTGTCGTAAATCCGGTCAATATGCAGGTCCCGCAGCGTGGCGTCATCCATGCCCGCGCGCAGGCGCTCTTCCGCAATGAAGTGGGGGAAACCTAAACCCTCGAAGAAATCCTGATCCACAATGTTCGCGCCCGTACTGACGATAGCGTCCACCATATTGTGGCGGACCAGATCGACGAAAATCTGCTTCAGTCCGGCGCTGATGAGCGAACCAGCAAGGCAAAGGATGACGCCGCACTCGGTGTCCTGCAACCTGCGCTCATAAATTTCCGCGGCTCGCGCCAGATCGCGCGCGCTGTACGCCATACTGTGCATGGCGCCGACCAGCGCGCTCGCATCGTAAGCTTTGATATCGATGTGGCGAATCTTGTTTTGCAGAAAGTCGGACTTCTTCATGCGCCCTTCTCCTTCGAGCAGCGTTTTATTCAAATTCCGAGCAGGACATAAAAAATCCGCAGCGCGGGCAAACCATCTTGCAGTGGCGCGATTCAAGCCGCAGTGAGCATACAGGGCAGAAGTGAACGGGGATCTCGCGCGGTTGATTCTCAATGCCTTGGCCGGGCGTGTTTTCGCCTACTGGCGGCTCATTCAGCCGGACGCTCATGCGTAATGCTCCTGCATAAAGTCGGCAATAGCCTTGTAGGCGCGGCGCAGCATCTCCTCAGGCGCCAAATACACGATGCGGAAATGACCGGGCGCGCCCAGCGGCCCAAAACCGCTGCCGTGCACCACCAGCACCTGCTTCTCGATGAGCAATTGCCGGACAAACTCTTCATCGCCTTCCGGGATATCGATCTTGGGGAAAGCATAGAAGGCGGCGCGCGGAGCGACGCAACTCAGCCGGGGCGTTTGACGGCACAATTCCACCGTGAGATCGCGCCGTGCCCGGAGCTTTTGGATAAATACAGCCAGATGATCCTGCGGTCCCTCAAGCGCCGGGCGGATGGCGTACTGCATAGGATTATTGCCGCTCAACCGCGCCCTCACCATCCGATGCAGCGCCTCCGTATAATCTCCCAAAACATCGCCGGGACCGCTGACAATTACCCACCCCACGCGCCAGCCGGGCATTACGTAATTTTTCGAGAGACCCTTAAGCGTCACCACCGGCAGATCAGGAGCCAAGGCCGCGAGCGTGGTGTGCGGCGTGCCGTCGAGGATCAGCCGGTCGTAGATTTCGTCGCTGATAATCACTAGGCGATGCCGCCGCGCAAGCTCGATGATGCCTTCGATTGTTTTGCGCGAGTGCACCGCGCCCGTCGGGTTATTGGGATTAATCACCACCAGCGCGCGGGTTTTTGGGGTAATGCTCGCGGCCATACCATCGAGGTCCGGCTCCCAGCCGCAAGTTTCGTCGAGCCGGTACGGGACGGCTTCGGCGTCGAGCTTGGCAAGGATGGCCGAATAAAGCGGATAATCTGGACTCGGCGTCAACACATTCTCGCCGGGATTCATCAGCCCGGTCAGGCAGAGGTCGGCCGCTTCGCTGACGCCGTAGGTGGTAAACGCAGTCTGGATATTGCGGATGCCCTGGCGCTCCGCGTCCGCCCGAACGGCCTCCAGCGCCTCTTCGACGCCAAGCGACGGGGCGTAGCCGTTTTTTCCGTCGCGCATGGCTTTGATCACCGCCTCAACCAGGTGCGGCGGCGTGGTGAAGTCGAAAGCCACTGGGTCGCCGATGTTCAGGGAAATAATGGGCTTACCCTGCCGCGCGAGCTGCTCGGCAAGGACGGCAATGTCGCGGATCGCATAGTGCACGCGGCCCACGCGCTCCGCCGCAGCCACAGGACGGACTTGATTTATTTCCCGCGTCAGGGTCATAAATCCATCTAATCAGAAACAGAAGAAAGAGACAAGAGAGGAGAATGGGTCGAAGGAATTGAAGGGTTGAACAATTGTGAGACGCTCCGAAGCTTGACATGCTTTTTGTCATTACTCTTTCACTAGGTGCAGGGTTACATCCACTTTGATCACGTGGCCGCTGACGGGGTCGGTGGCTATGGTGCTTTCTTTGGTCTGCCCGTCGCGCAAAACGGCATCGAAAGTTGCGTTGAATTGGCCGAAAACCGGGTCGTTCGTCGCGATAATTGCCGATTCACGTGAAAGTGTCGAAAGCTGTAGTGTGGCTTTCGCCTCGCTGCTGGAGGGCGGATAGACGGACGAGCGTTGCAGCGACACGTGTACTTCGAAAGAACCGCCCTCTATCGGACTCACGTCACAATCGATATTGGTACCCACACCTTTGTACGTAATCTGATTCGAACCGTAAGTAATGGGAACATTGAGTCCCATCCGCAGACTTGACCGAAATCTCCCTTTCGACTGACTGGCAAAGGCCGAGAGCGTGTAAGGCAAGACAGAGACCTCCTTTGCGCCGTCGTACTCACTGATGACAACGTTAACTTTAACCGGAATTAAAGCCGACGAACCTGAATCCGTCTTTAAAGAGCTTTGCGCCGAAGCTGCAGCTACTGCAATCAAAAGGCTTATGATACCTATAGTCACTATATTGATCGATTTCGTCACAGCTTCCTCCTAACGTTTCTGCGGGTTCAGTGAACCTGAATCGTCGCCTAGTTGGGCAATTTCAATCGGCTTAATTTCGATGGGCGCGGGGACGAGGGTACCATCCGGCTCGCGCTTGAATCCAGGTGGTACTGCCAATAGTGAAGCGCCATCGATTTTACCTGTGCGCACGCCATTATAGAGTTCGAGCACCAGCGCCATTTCGTTCTTTGGCACCAGAACCTGCGGCAGCGTGTTTTGATGCGACAGATTGTTACCTGGGCGGCGTGATCTCGCCCGGCGACTAGAATGGCTAACCGCCGCTTGGCGCACCCCATTACCGGAAGGCGTCACGGTTCTTGTTTCATGGCGCACGGCTTGCGGCGCGGATTCCTCACGAGCGACAGTTGCAGTTGGAGCCGCATGCTGGCGTACTGAGCGGCGCTGCACCTGCCACGCCAACACAACAATGGCGACAAACACCACACAAGCTGCTGCGACTGTGCCAAGGATGCGCAAGGTCAGCCAAAAACTAACCTTCGCGGTCGCGCCCTCGGCAATCCTCTGCCTTGTTTTGACGCAGAGGCTGGCCGCCGGCTCGGCGGCCAGCGAGCGCGCCATCGTCTGGTTGATGGCCGCAAGAAGCCGCTGTTCCTGCTCGATCTGGGTTTGGCAGTGCGGGCACTCAAGCAAGTGCCGGCGAAATTCGGCTTCGCGTGTTGCATCGAGCGCGCCGAACGCCGCCTCATTGATCCATTTTGCGTATCGCTTGCAATTCATCGTGTCTGTGTCCACTTAGCGCAGCCAGGTGTTTGTGGCGCAGGGTTCGTTTTTTAACTCTACGGCCTCTTAGCGTCCGATAGAAAACCCGCAGCGTTAAACGGCAAACGCTACGGTATAAAATCGAACGCCCCGCTTCATTTTGCGAACCTCTTCATTTTTTCCACTAGCTTCTTCCTTGCGGTATGAAGCCTTGACTTCACCGTACCTCCCGGCAGCTCCAGGAGGCGTGCAACTTCGGCCATGTCATAGCCCTGGATCGCCGCGAGGACAACCACGGTCCGAAGTTTCTCCGGAAGCTCATCCAAGGCCGAGTGAAGCGCTCGTTCAAATTCGCTTGATGCCGCCAGGTCCTCCGCCGTCAGGCCGGGATCGGCGCTTACTGTCCATTGTTCGCTCCGTTCGCGCCGTTCCCGCCGCCGCGAAGAACGCTGGTTGTCGATGGCCAGCCGCCACGCGACCCGAACCACCCAGGCATCGAGCCGCTCGGGGTTGCGCATGTGGCAGAATTCGCGGTGGGCGCGCAGGCATGTATCCTGCGCCACGTCTTCAGCCTCTTCGCGCTGGTGAAGAACGGCGAACGCCACGCGGTAAGCCAGACGGCAGCAGTCCCGGAGTTTTCGCTCAAATTCCTCCTCCGGCAGAGCACGGGAATCCACTGCGATTTGCGCAACCTCGCCTGCTATCGCTTCCATCACGGTTCTATTACGCAAGACGCCGCCGGCCCCCATTGAGTTCATTTGGTTTATTGATCTTACCTTGACTTCGTATGCTGGGGAGATCGGGATC
>DASZAA010000321.1:0-2798 GCA_035945615.1 Terriglobia bacterium | reverse complement strand
CTTGAAAACCAGGAATTTGTTAGCCGCGCTCCGCGCGACGTGGTGCGCGGCGTTGAAAAGCGATGTGAGGAATTGAGAATGCACTATGAAAAGCTTGTTCAGTCGCTCGATCATCTGACAAGCGCCTGACAAGCGCCAAAGGAAGCATTGCTCTAGCGCGTGCCGCACGCAGCACACGCGGCCGCTTTTGGATCGAGCACAGGACAGAAGACGATCGGGAATGACAGGGCAAGTGAATAAACAGACGTCGGACCGTACAGGTAAAAAGCTGGCTCAGCCCACCGACCGCAGAATCGATAAGCTGATCCATCTTCTTGTGGAAAATGCGACGGTCATTGTGCCGGGACCGAAAATCGCAGATGAAATTGGCGTCACGCGCGGTACTGTCTGGATGTGGGTTGAAAAGCTTCGCAGCCAGGGCGTTGAGATTCGCGGGCTTGCAGGCGGCGGATACCGGCTTCAGAAATTGCCGGATGTACTTACGCCCAGTCTGGTTTCGTCGGCTCTGGGCGATTGCGAGATGGGCCGGAAGATCATTCATTATTTTCTGGTGGGATCAACAAACACTTTGGCTTTACGCATGGCAAGTGACGGTGCGCCGCACGGCACCGTGGTAGTGGCGGAAGAGCAATCGGCAGGACGCGGCCGTTTTGGGAGGACCTGGCATTCCGAAAAGTCGGCAGGCATTTATGCCTCCATTATTTTGCGGCCACCGCTTGCCCCCTCCGCTGCTCCGATTCTCACCTTAATGGCGGGCTTGGCTGTTCATCGGGCAACAGCTGACATAACCGGCCTCGCACCGGATATCCGCTGGCCCAACGATTTGCTGCTGAGCGGCAAAAAAATTGGAGGCATTCTTACGGAGATGAACGCAGAACTTGACCGCGTTCACGCCATTGTAGTGGGCATCGGTTTGAACGTGAACCACCAGGAGATGCCTGATGAAATTAGACCTGTCGCCACTTCAATGCGGATAGCGGGCGGCAAAGTTTATTCACGAGTTCAGCTTCTTGCTGGCGTGCTGCGGCAATTGCAGAATTTTTATCGGATTCTACTGGGGCAGGGAAGCGGCGTGATTGCGCGGGCTTGGGAGCAAGAGTCTACGTTTGCGCGTGGCAAGCGCGTGCGTGTGAAAACCGATGACGGAGAATCGTTGGCGATTACGGACGGGCTGGAGTCGAATGGCGCCTTGCGGCTGAAGTTTGATGACGGACGAACCGTCGCGCTGGTTTCAGGCGAAGTGATTGAGATTAAGTGAGACCTTTATCATGCTTCTGGTCATTGACGTGGGTAATACAAACACGGTCTTAGGCGTTTACGCGGGGGCCGATCTGCGCGGCCATTGGCGCCTCTCCACAAACCGCGAGCAGACGGCAGACGAGTACGGCATTCTCATTCGCAACCTGCTTTCGCTCGACGGAATGCAAGCGAGCTCGATTAAACACGTGATGGTAGCAAGCGTGGTTCCTCCGCTAAACACGCTGCTCGAAGAAATGGCGGCCAAATACTTCCGGCTCAAGCCCGTGTTTCTTGGTCCGGGCACGCGCACCGGCATGGCTATCCTTTACGACAATCCGCAGGACGTGGGCGCGGACCGCATCGCCAATGCCGTCGCCGCTTATGAGAAATTGGGCGGTCCGTGCGTAGTGGTTGACTTCGGGACTGCGGTGACGTTTGACGTGGTCTCGGCGAGGGGAGAATATCTCGGCGGCCTCATTGCGCCGGGCATCGGTGTTGCTGCTGAAGCCCTGTTTCAGCGCGCCGCGCGCCTGCCGCGCGTTGAAATCCGTGAGCCGGAAACGGTGATCGGGTCGAATACTATCGGGAGTATGCAGTCTGGGCTTTACTATGGCGCAATCGGTCTGGTTGACGGCATTCTCGACCGGCTATTTACCGTTCTGGGTAAGACGACTAAGATCGTTGCGACGGGCGGTCAAGCGCAGCTTGTGGCTGCGGCGTCCAAATACGAGCTGCCGGTAGATAGCTCGCTGACGCTCGAAGGCTTGCGTATTATTTACGAACGCCACGCCACCTCGACCCGGCGCAAGTCGAGTTAGGATGAATTTCGAGAATTACTTCAATTATTTCACCGAAATTGAGAACTGCTTCCGGCGTCAGCGCGGCACGCCTTTGCTGCTTTCTACCCTTGATTGGGCGCTGATTGAATCGTGGAAGGAAGCAGGCATCCCTCTGCAAGTAGTTTGCGAGGGCATCGAACGGACCTTTGAGAAGCGCGCCCGGCGGCCACGCCGCTTCACCAAGGTAAACGGTCTCGCTTTTTGCACGCAAGAAGTGATGCTGGCGGCAGACCGCGCAGCAACGGCGGCGGTCGAGAGCGGAACCGGCAGCGTGGCTATTACCAAAAGCGCCCAGACGGCTCCGCCATTTGCTCCCGAACAAGTCATCTGTTTTCTCACTGAGTGCGCGACAGCCTTGGACAAGGCGGCAGAGCGAACCCGTGCTGCAGGCGATGAGCGGACCGCAGCGGACCTTGAAGAGAATGCGCAAGCTTTGCGTCACGCGGCGTCGAAGGGCGAACTTTCAGTCGATCTCGAAGCTTTGGAACGAACCCTCACCGCTGTCGAGGACCGCCTATTCGCTGCGCTGACCCGAGGAACGCCGGTCGAGCAAATGGTTTCGATCCGCGAGGAAGTGGATCGCAGCCTTGCCGCCTGCCGCCGCCAGATGACCGCCGTTCAAATTGAATCCGTCGAGCGCCAGTTTTTAAAAAAGCGCCTTTTTGAACACTATCAGTTGCCGCGCTTGAGTTTGTTTTACCTGTAGCGGTGGCCGCTTTC
>DASZAA010000320.1:0-6648 GCA_035945615.1 Terriglobia bacterium | reverse complement strand
CAAGCTTCTGCAGATTGCGTTGGTGGGCCAGCCGGAGCTCGATGAGAAGCTGGACTCGCCGGAGCTTCGTCAATTGAAACAAAGGGTCGCCTTCCGGTGCCATTTGCGGCCCCTCAACTTCGAGGAGATGCAGGAATACATCGCCTGGCGGCTCAAGCGGGCCGGTGCGAATGGCAACCCGCCGCAATTTCCGGCAGGCGCTCTTGAAGCTATTTACAGCTATTCCCGCGGTTATCCGCGGCTGATCAACGCCATTTGCGAGAACGCGCTGATTTCGGCTTATGCCAAAGGAACCCGCATTGTTTCCGCGCCGCTGATTACTGAAACCTGCCGTGATCTTCGCATCTCCGCCGGCCCCCTCCCTTCCGGCAGCGAATCCGTTGAATCACAAGTCAACCCCCTGACCGCCGGTTTGGGTTCTGAAGAGACGCTTGATAATCTTGAGGAAAACTTGCAGACGGCGAAACGCAGTCACAGTCTGCTGAGTTGAGGGGGAAGTAGAACCTATGAGCCACGTATTTGAAGCCCTACGCAAGTCGGAGGGGCATAAATCCGATTTCCTGATTGAGCCAGAGGCTTTCTTTCACACTTTCGAGGACGCGCCCGAGTTAACCTCTGTTCCGAGCGAGCAGGCTAAAATTAGTCCCGAATGCAGACTGGTCGTTTGGGATAACCCCGATACTCTTGCAGCCGACCGATACCGCTTGCTTCGAATTCATCTCGAAAAACTACAAGCCGGAGGAAAGCTCCGAACGCTTCTCATCTCCAGCGCGTCACCTCAGGAAGGGAAGTCCACGGTAGCGCTAAACCTAGCTACCGTTCTGGCGGCTAAGGGGAAGCGCAAGGTTTTGATCATCGAGGCCGATCTTAGGTGCCCATCGTTGGCACGGCGGCTAGGGCTTGGCAAATGGAATGGGCTTATTAGCTGTTTGGCGGAAGGCCATGAACCCATCTCGGCTGTCCGGCGAATCGAGCCTATGGGGTTTTACCTTATATCAGCAGGCGAACCGGTTGGCAATCCAACCGAACTTTTGCAATCCGAACGGCTGACGCACCTTGTTCAATCCATGTCCGGCCGTTTCGATTGGATCCTTATTGATTCGCCGCCTACCAGCCCTATCGCCGACACCTTGGCGCTGAAACCTCGTGCGGATGCCGGCTTACTCGTTGTCCGTTCCGGCAAGACGCAGCGCGAAGCCGTTGAAGAGTCAATCAGGCAATTTGGTTCAGGATTTGTGCTTGGGATCGTTCTAAACGGTGTTGAAGGTCTCGAACGAGAATACTCCGAATACTACAACAAATACTATGGCGAGACCGCCATGCAAATGTCTGGAACCGCGGCCAAGGCGGGGTAACGGCGCGCTGCACGACCTCATTGTGACGGCATAAAACTGCCACGTCAAAGTAACATACGATCACACCACTCTAAAACATTTCCCTTTCATATAAATACTATGAACATTAATCACCGGGTTATCTCTATAGCCATTGCTGCTGAAGAGCCGATTGTCCGGTATGGAGCGCGCCGGCTGTTTGAGACTGAGCCCGATCTCCGTGTCGTTGCAGAAGCGGCTACCAGCGCCGAGGCAATTAAAATAGCGCTTGGTCTCAAGCCGGAAGTCCTACTTCTCGATCTGCCGGCCTCGGGGTCGGGATTGGAAGTCCTCAGCCATCTTGCATCGATGAAGTCAGCCGTGCGCGCTTTGTTATTAGCTTCGCCCGGCGACCGGAGCCAGGTTGAGGAGGCATTCAACCTTGGGGCGCGCGGCGTCGTGCTCAGAGGGTCGGCAACGCGCGCGCTAGTGAACGGTGTCCGAGGCGTACTGGCCGGCGAGTATTGGATGGGCGAGAAGGCGGCTCATGGAATTGACGCAGCGATCCGCAGCTTCGCGGAGCAGCCCGTTGCTTGCCGGAAATCCCCGCAAGACTACGGGCTTACTCCACGGGAGCTCGAAATCATTGCCACCATTGCCTCTGGATATTCAAACAAAGACGCGGGCCGGAAGTTTTCGATTACTGAACGTACCGTGAAGCATCATTTGACCAATATCTATGACAAGCTCGGTGTCTCAAGCCGTCTCGAGCTCGCGCTTTTCGCGGTGAACCATCATCTTGATGTGTACGAGCCGTCTACGATGCGCCCCCGTCTCAGCGCCGAGGAGAAGTATGCCGAAGTGGTGTGACCTTTTATTCTCACAGGTGGCGATGTGGTGCTGCAACGAGATGGCATTTTCCGCTCGCCGGAAGGCAAATTCGTGAAGCGGCGGAACGTCTATTTCACGCTATTCATGCTGGTGACAACGGCGGCGTTCTCGGCACCGCTCGAAGCCTTGCTGAGACTTTCGTATGACAATGACGCCTACTCGCACGTCGTTCTCATACCCCTTATCAGCGTTTTGGTGATTTATTTTGAACGCAGAAAAATCTTTGCTTGCGTTCAATATAGCCCCGGTGCCGGAGCGATGGCTATCCTCGCAGGGCTGGCTTGCGTTTATGCGGGCCGCGAGCATTTATGGGCGTCCGGCAAGACGGATCCTTTAACTATTACGACGATCGCAATCGTCCTCGTCTGGACGGGCGGATTCGTGGGCTGCTATGGAATAAGGTCCCTCCGAGCTGCGGCATTCCCTGCGCTGTTCCTATTGTTGATGGTTCCGCTTCCCGATCTCATTCTGAATAGAGTCGTTTTCGGCTTGCAAAAGGGATCTACGGACGTAACATATGTGATCTTCAGGCTGGTGGGAGTTCCGGTTCTGAAGCAGGGCTTTGTGTTTTCGCTGCCTGGGGTGAATATCCAGGTGGCGCGTGAGTGCAGTGGGATTCGATCCAGCCAGGCCCTTTTGATCACCAGCCTTTTGGCGGGCTATTACTTTCTTCGCTCCGGGTGGAGAAAGCTATTGTTTTGTTTAATGGTGATTCCGATTACTATTCTCAAAAATGCCATTCGCATTGCTACGATTTCCTTGCTTTCGGTATATGTGGACCGGGGTTTTCTCACCGGGAAGCTACACCATGATGGGGGTATTCCATTCTCGATGATTGCTATCGCAATGCTGGTACCCCTCCTTTGGTGGCTACAAAAATCGGAAACCCACGCCCGAACGAGGCACCCGCAGCCTGCCGTGCCGGAAGCCGCAGTTAATGCATTATAGCGGCGGCCTCTGACAGGCGGTTTGTAAATGAGAAGGGACTCTCGCGGGCAGACGTTATCGCTGTAATGGCAAATGGCACACAGATTCTAAGGCTGCTGTTACGGAGAGGGTACAACTGCGGTGGCTTGGTTCGAGTCAGCGCTCTCGGCACTTTGGGATTCCACAGCGGTCGTTACGTAGTAGTAGGTCTGCCCCGCCTGGACGGTTGAATCCGTGTAAGTAGTGCTGGTTACGAGAGACGAGTTGAGCTTCGTGTAAGGTCCACCGGATACCGTTCCGCTATAAACGTTGTAGCCGGTGATGCCAGTGGACGTGCTGGCGACCCAAGCCAGAGTGACGGAATGCTTATTCACGCCGGTGGCGGAGAGCGAGGCAGCAGCAGGGGTGCTGCTGGCGTCGCTCACGACTGATAGATTGCCCGTGGCGCTGCCAGTGGCGGTTGGCGTAAAAGTCACGTTGAAAGTGGTGTTCTGTCCGGCGGCCAGTGTGATGGGCAAAGAGGGACCGGTAAGACTGAAACCCGCGCCGGGAGTGGCGCTGGCCTGAGAAATCGTAACGCTAGTAGTGCCGGTATTGGTTACTACGACGGGTAGGACGCTATTGTTGCCTATCGTGATATTCCCGAAGCTCAAACTACTGGGATTGAGGGAAAGCGATTGAGTAGAACCTGTCCCCGAAAGGGAAATGGCAGCGGGCGAGTTGGACGCATTGCTGACCACCGAAATACTGCCGGTTGCGGTTCCCGCTGCTGCGGGGGCAAAGACAGCATTGAAACTGGCGCTCTGCCCGGCGGCCAAAGTTATGGGAAGTGAAAGACCACTTATGCTGAATCCGGTTGAAGCGGTAGCCTGAGAGATGGTCACGGGGGCGGTTCCCGTGTTGCTAAGCGTAACGGTTTGAGTGCTGCTGCTGCCCGTGGTGACGCTGCCAAAGCTCACGTTGGCAGGGCTAAGCGACAGAAGTAAGGTCGCACCCGTGCCAGAGAGGGGAATCGTCACCGGCGCGCTAGAGGCATCGCTGACGATGGAGATGCCGCCCGTAGAAGACGCTGCAGTTGCCGGAGTAAATGCCACTTCAAAGATTGCAGCTTTGCCCCCCGTTAGTGTCACGGGAAGGGAAGGACCCGATACGCTGAAGCCATTTCCGGTGGCGGAGACCTGAGAGACAGTTACCGCGGACGTGCCTGTATTACTCATGGTCAGCGTCGCAGTACTCCGGAATCCCACTTCAACCGTGCCGAAGTTGAGACTGGCTGGGCTGACGGACGCCTGAGAAGCGCCGTCCGTGCCGGTTGGCTGGGAAGTGCCTCCTGTGCTGGCTGCCTGAGAAGCGTTCCCTGTGCCGGTAAGGGAAACCGTGGCGGGTGAGCCCGCGGCATTGCTGACCACTGAAATGCTTCCAGTGACGCTTCCGGCTGCGCCCGGGGAGAAAACGGCGTTAAAGCTGGCGCTTTGCCCGGCGGCCAAGGTGAGAGGCAAAGAAAGCCCGGTAATGGTGAATCCGCTCCCGGTCACGCTTGCCTGAGAAACCGTCACGCTTCCGTTACCGGTATTATCGAGCGTGATCGTTTGCGTGGCGGGAGTTCCCGTCTCGACGCTGCCGAAAGTGACGGTTGCTGGCGAAATCGTTAGCGTGGAGACCTGCGTGTTCGCGTTTTGTTCGGGCGGATCCATGCTTGCCCCGCCACCGCCGCCACACGCAACCAGCGTGAGGACGAATCCAGCCAGAGTGAACACCCTTAGAAGTAAGGACAGAAGATGGTGAGGACTAGTCTTGGGGAGAGCAGGGAGCGTGACGCAAGAGTCGCCGCAAGTTTGCCGTTCGGCCTGTGAGTAGGCTCCCCTTTTTTGCATGGCCTATGTACTCATTAGTAATTTTCAGTGTTTATTAAGGAGCACATGAGCTGAAAACAGGCAGAACGAGGTTACAATTGCCCCGTGAGCCATTTTTTTCGACCAGTAGTCGTGTATTCGTTTAAATAACTTAAAATAAATGAGTTAATAAACAAAACGAGTTGCTATGCAGAACCCTCGCAACGGGCAACCGCCACCTTGCGCAACATCTGTGAGACACCGCTATTGAATTGGCTGATCCGGCAGTTGCGCCTGCCACATCACGAACCGACAAAGAATCAAGGTCGTAGCATCAGCGTCCAAGCCCTCCTACCACGTTAGCTTGGACTGGAAGGTTTAGCTAAAGTCTGTCTACTTGTGCCACATGAACAGACATTAACCCATGAGCAATCCTAGCAAGTGAAAAGCCATGCGGAATCTCAAACTAACATGCAGATAATGCAAGAGTAATCTGCCTCACTCGCATTTGCACGGAGTGCATAATCTTCTCTGAGTATAGATTTTCTGCTCACCGGACTAAATTCAACGCCCGAAATCCTCGACGACTTACATTTTCAGCACGGCTCGGAGCCGTGTCTATTTCGCCCCCAGCAGATCAGATGAATGATCGGGCTTACGGCGAGGGTACCACCGCAGCAGCTTGGTTAGAGTCGGCGCTTTCCACGCCTTGGGAATCCACAGCCGTCGTCACGTAGTAGTAGGTCTGCCCTGCCTGGGCGGCTGAATCCGTGTAGGTAGTGCTGGTCACGAGAGATGTGTTGAGCTTCGTGTAAGGGCCGCCGGAAACCGATCCGCTATAAACGTTGTAGCCCGTGATTCCTTGCGAGGTGCTTGCGGTCCAGGACAGTGAAACCGAGTGCTTATTTGCGCCCATGGCGGAGAGAGAGACGACGGTGGGTGAATTGGCAGCGTTGCTTACAATTGAAAGGTCGCCCGTGACGTTACCGGCCGTGGTGGGGTCAAAAGTGACGCTGAAGCTGGTATTTTGCCCGGTAGCCAAGGCGAGGGGCAAGGAAGGCCCACTAACGCTGAAGCCGGAGCCAGTCGTGGCTGCCTGAGAAACAGTGATGCCAGCACTGCCGGTATTAGTCACTACGACGGGCAGAGTGCTGCTGCTACCAATGGTGACGTTGCCGAAACTCAGATTGCCTGGATTGGCCGAGAGTTGTTGGGTGACACCTGTCCCTGAAAGTGGGACGGCCAAAGGAGAGTCCGAAGCGGTACTGATTACCGAAATGCTGCCCACGGCACTCCCGGCAGTCGTCGGAGAGAATGTGGCGTTGAAAGTCGCGCTTTGTCCGGAAGACAGAGTTAGCGGAAGCGCTAGACCACTAATGCTGAATCCGTTCCCCGTGGGCGTCATCTGAGAGATGCTCACACTCCCAGCGCCTGTGTTGCTCAGGATAATGCTCTGGCTGCTTTTGCTGCCCAACGCGACGTTGCCAAAACTAACGCTTGCGGGGTTAACAGCGATGCTTGGATCGGCCCCGACACTCGAGGGGGTGCGAAAAGCGACCATCTGCATGACCCAAGCTCCGGATGAGAGAGGCGCGGTGGCGGCATAGCTCCCCGCTGTCGTCGTCATTTCGTCTTCCGCAATGTCCCCGTCCGGTGACGTTAGCAATCTCTGCGTAAAGCCATTC
>DASZAA010000319.1:0-11997 GCA_035945615.1 Terriglobia bacterium | reverse complement strand
CGCGCCGCTCACCGGCGACCATGAGGATTATTACCATTGGCATATGGAGATCATGCCCAAACTGACGAAAGTAGCCGGCTTTGAGTGGGGCACGGGTTTTTACATTAACCCGACGCCGCCGGAGGAATCCGCCAAATTCCTACGGGAAGCCGTTGTGCTAGGAGAGGATTGAGATGCTTTGCAACGCGGCCTTTGGCCGCAACCAAGGCATGTCATGCTGAGCCCTTCGCGGCTGTCATTCTTCGCTGCGCTCAGAATGACAGCCTCACAAAAATCTTGCTAAAAAACAAGAGTTTATGGGTTTGCAACGCAGCGTTCGTAGTTGAACGCCGCTTTTTTTGAGATTCGCACGGGGTTCAGTCATCTGCGCCCCCAGAGAGGTAACATGGGATTCGCAACTGACGCAATTCATATTGGGCAGGAAGCAGACCCCGCTACCGGGGCGATCATTGTACCCATCTACCAGACATCGACGTTCGTCCAGCAAGAGCTTGGCAAAAACAAGGGCTATGAATACGCGCGCACGTCGAACCCCACTCGCGCGGCGCTCGAGCGCAACCTCGCGGCGCTCGAAGGCGGACGTTATGGCTTCGCCTTTGCTTCCGGCATGGCCGCGATTCATGCGGTGGCGAGCCTCTTGAAGACGGGTGACCACGTGGTGGCCGGGCGCAACCTCTATGGCGGCACCTTCCGCCTGTTTGAGCGCGTGCTGAAAGATTTTGGTTTGCGCTTCAGTTACACCGATACGCGGCGGCCGGAAGACGTCGCGCGCGCTTTCCTGCCTGAAACGCGATTGCTTTTCATCGAGACGCCCACCAACCCAGTGATGGAAATTACCGATATCGCCACTGTTGCCGCGCTTGCCCACCGGCATGGAATGCTGCTTGCCGTGGATAACACGTTCATGAGCCCGTATTTTCAGCGCCCGCTTGCGCTCGGGGCCGATATTGTCCTACACAGTACCACGAAGTATCTCAATGGACATAGCGACGGCGTGGGCGGCGCGGTCATTCTGAATGATCCGGCGCTCGCCGAGCGGTTGGCGTTCTTGCAGAACGCGGTGGGGGCGGTGCTCGCGCCCTTTGACAGTTGGCTGATCCTGCGCGGGGTTAAGACGCTTTCGGTGCGGATGCGCCAGCATCACACCAACGGTCTCGCCGTGGCCGCGCACCTTGAAGCGCATCCAAAAGTGAAACGGGTTCACTATCCGGGCCTCGCTTCGCACCCGCAGCACGCGCTCGCTTGCCGTCAGATGAGCGGCTTTAGCGGCATGATTTCGTTTGAGACCGACTCGCTCGAAAACGCCAAAACCGTGCTGAAATCGGTGCGGCTCTGCTCGCTGGCTGAAAGTTTGGGCGGCGTCGAGACGCTCATTTCTCATCCGGCTACCATGACCCACGCCAGCGTGCCTACAGAAGAACGCTCGCAATTAGGCATTACGGATGGCTTGGTCCGAATTTCGGTGGGGATCGAAGACGTCGAGGATATTATTGCCGATCTTGATCAGGCGCTCGATAAGATCAGGCCGTAGCGCGGATCGCCGTTGCGGTCCGCGGGTTTTGCTTTTGGAGATGAAAAACCGCAGACCGCAGCGGCGGTCTGCGCTACATGCTACCTGCTTAGCGAATCGTCTATCCACCGCAGATATGCTTGCGATCCTTCAGTGACGGGCAGCGCGATCACTTCAGGCGTCGTGTAACTGTGAATTTGGAGAATGGACTCCTTGACCGCGCGAAACAAGCTTCTTTTCGTCTTGATGAGCAAGAGAAACTCGCTGTCGTTTTGGATTTTGCCCTCCCACCGGTAAATCGAGCGGACGGGAGGGCTGATGTTTACGCACGCAGCCAGGCGCGATTCGACAAGATTCCGCGCAATTTTTGCGGCCTCGCGTTGGCTTCCAGCGGTCACCAGCACCACAATCTTGTCGGTCATCTGTTTCTCCGAAACTGGGTAGTGCGGACCTGCGTTTTTCAGGTCCGCGGCTTGTTGTTGGCCGGGGGAAAAGCCGCAGACCGCAAAACCGGCGGTCTGCCCTACTCGCCTTGGCGAGAGGCCGTCATTTTTAGATTCTGGCGCCGATACGCGAAGCACAATCAGCTTGCGCACAAGCCCATCAAAGCATATACAATAAGGCGAAATGACTGATAATCCTATTCATTTTGGCACTTCAGGCTGGCGAGGAATCATCGCGGAGGATTTTACCTTTGCCAACGTGCGGCTCGCGGCTGCGGCAATTGCGCATCACGCGCTCGGCCTAAAAATGCAGCCGCGCATCCTGCTCGGCTACGACACGCGATTCCTTTCGGAGAAGTTTGCCGCCGAGGCGGGCCAGATTCTGGCTTCGCACGGCATCGAGGTTCACGAGACTGCGCGGCCCCATCCCACGCCCGCCCTCGCTTACGAAATCATTCACCAGCGGCTTGACGGCGGCATCAACATCACCGCCAGCCACAATCCGGCCGAATACAACGGGCTTAAATATTCCACCTCAGACGGCGCTCCCGCGCTGCCCGAAGTCACTAAAAATGTGGAGAGGCTGGCCGGGGAGATTCTGGCGGGCGACTATTCATTGAAGGGGCCGAAATTCACCGCGCCACTGTTCCGGCCGGCCGACCCACGCCCGGCCTATCTCAGCGAGATCAAGCGGATCATTGACCTGGAAGCGATTGCCAAGGCAAAGCTGAAGATTGCCTACGACCCGCTCTACGGCTGCGCCCGCGGCTATCTCGACGAAGTGCTGCGCGAGGCGGGCATCGAAGTGCGCACGCTTCACGATTACCGCGACGTGCTTTTCTCCGGGGTGGGCCCTGAGCCGAGTTCCTCGAACCTGAGCGAACTCGCCTCGTGTGTGCAGGAACAGGGTTATGCCATTGGCATCTCGACCGACGGCGACGCCGACCGTTTTGGGATTGTAGACGCAAGCGGCGCCTGGATTCACCCCAATTACGTGCTCGGTGTGCTGGCAGACTACATGATCGAGGTGCGCAAGACGCCGGGAGGCCTCGCGCGCACTGTGGCCACCACTCATCTCATTGACGCCGTGGGCAAGTTTCACCGCGTGCCGGTTTATCAGACACCCGTCGGTTTTAAGTACATCGGCGAAATGATCAAGGAAGACAAGGTTGCGCTGGGCGGCGAAGAAAGCGCCGGCATGAGCATTCGCGGGCATTTGCCGGAGAAGGACGGCGTCTTGGCCTGCTTGCTGATGGCGGAAGCCGTGGCCAAGCGCGGCCTTTCCGTGCGGCAACAACTCGAGGCGCTTTTCAAGAAAGTGGGGCCGTATTATTCCGAGCGCGTTAATCTTCATCTGAAGCCCGACGTGCAGAAGCGGCTGCTCGAAAAACTTAAGACGGGCTGGGACCGTTTTGATTCCCGCAGGGTAACCCAGATGGATCGCACCGATGGATTGAAGATGATCTGCGAGGATGGCTCGTGGGTACTCATGCGGCTTTCGGGCACCGAGCCGGTGCTGCGCGTTTATTGCGAAGCCCCTTCACCCGGCGAACTCGAGAAACTGATGCTCACCGCCAAAGATTTGGTGTTGAACGGCTAAAGCGGAAAGCGTATTCTAGGCTAGAAGAGTCTGTGTGAATGCCGGGAAAGACGCCTTAGCGGCGGCCAAAACCTGTAAGGGCTGCTGCACCAGTCGTGAGGCTGCACTGACAGCATGAACCTAAGCCGAAAGCAGATCAGGCAGCGTAAAAACGCGCGCAAGGTTTCCGGGCTTCATTGGCGCAACGAAAACGTCCGGCGCGCGGTGACGCTGGGTGGCGTCCTGCTCGCCATTGCGCTTGTGGCGCAGGGGATTTTCGGCTCGGACGGGCTCATGACCTATCTTCAGAAGCGCCGTCAATACATCGTTCTCTATCAGCAGATCAAAGAGATGAAGATTGAGAATCAGACCTTGCAAAAGGAAGTGCAGGGCTTGAAGTCGAACTCTTTTACCATCGAGCGTTATGCGCGGGAAGACCTGCACATGGCGCGCCAGCACGAGTTGATCTACGTTCTCCCGCAGAAACCGGCTAGTTCCGCGGACAAGAACCGCAGTAAGCCGCCGGCCAACCCGCACCAGTAGCGCGGCGCGTGGCTAGAGGCTGCCGCTACAACCGCATCGCTTTTCTCGAACGCAACCCCTGCCACGGTCACGAATGCAGAACACCCTCAAGCGGACTCGACGCCGCCGCGTAGAGCTTCTTCGTCATCCGCCCAGCAAGATAGGCCTGGCGCCCGGCGAGAATGGCGTGCTTCATTGCGTGGGCCATCAGGACGGAGTCCGCGGCGGCGGCGATGCCCGTATTCATCAGAACGCCGTCAGCGCCAAGTTCCATTGCAATCGCCGCGTCCGAAGCGGTGCCCACGCCCGCGTCCAGGATGAGGGGGATATCGGTGAGCATTTCGCGCAGAATGCGAATGTTTGCGGCATTCTGAATGCCGAGGCCCGATCCAATGGGAGCGCCCAGCGGCATCACAGCCGCAGCGCCGGCGTCCACCAGGCGGCGCGCCGAGACCAGATCATCGTTGGTGTAGGGAAGCACCACGAAACCCTCGCGCGCCAGGGCTTCGGTGGCTTTGAGCAACTCGAAATTATCAGGGAAGAGCGTCTTTTGATCGCCAATTACTTCCAGCTTAATCCAGTTCGAAAGGCCAGCTTCCTGGGCCAAACGGGCCGTGCGGATGGCTTCATCGGCCGTATAACAACCGGCCGTATTGGGGAGGATAAAGAACTTTTCGCGGTCGATGTAATCCAGCAGCGATTCTTTGTTGCGGTCCGCCAGATTCACCCGTCGCACCGCGACCGTCACGATTTCCGCGCCCGACGCTTCATGCGCGCGGGCCATTTCCTGCAGGCTGCGGTATTTTCCCGTGCCCACAATCAGGCGCGAACGGAATTCCTTGCTCGCAATTTTCAAAACGTTGCGGTCATCCATGCGTGTGCTCAAAGCTCATTTTAGGCGGCAGGGCGCGCAATTGCAATGAATCCAGAGGCGGAAAACCATTGCCGGCTTATAGCGTCTCTTATCACGAGATTTTAGATCCCCGCTACGATTACCCCGCCACAGCGCGCTGCGGCGCCGGACGGCGGTAAATCTCTTCGATCAGTTTGCGGCATCGCTCCTCCACCACGAACCGCCGCACTTTTTGCGTTGGCGAAAGCTCGCCGGAGTCCACCGAAAACTCGCGCGGCAGCAGGGCAATCTGGCGAATCCGCTCGTATTGTGCGAGATGGGCGCACACTTCCTCGACTTGTTGCTGCATAAACTCATGAATCTCGCGGCAAGCCGCCAGTTCCTCGCGCGATTGAAAGGTGATTGCTTTCTGCCGGGCGTAGTCTTCCAGCCGCCCAAAGTCGGGCACGATCAGCGCGGCCACAAAGTGCCGGGCGTCGCCGAGAACCATCATCTGGGCTACATAAGGGTGCCCTTGGAAAAGCGACTCGATCTTTTCAGGAGAAATGTATTTCCCTCCTGAAGTCTTCATCAGATTCTTCTTACGCCCGGTAATCGTCAAAAAGCTATCGTCGCTGAGCGTTCCCAAGTCGCCTGTATGAAACCAGCCGTCGCTGAAGGCCTGGCGGGTTTCCTCTTCCAGCTTGTAATAACCCGCAAACACGCTCGGCCCGCGAACTAGGATCTCTCTGCCCGCGCGGCCCTGCTCGTCCACGGATTCTTCGCCCAGCTTCAGTTCGAGGCCGGCAACCACAGGCCCTACCGTGCCCAGCTTTACCGATCCCGGAAAGTTCACCGCAATCACGGGAGAAGTTTCCGTCAGCCCGTAGCCTTCATAGACGGGCAGGCCCACGGCGTGAAAAAACTCCGCCAGCTCCTTGGCCAGCGGCGCCGAGCCTGAAATCAGGTATTTGATTTTGCCGCCAAACCGGGCGCGAATCTTTGAAGCCACCAGCGCATCGGCCACCCCATGCTTCAATCGCAGCGCAGGCGATACAGGACGTTTTTCAATCCGCGAGAGGGCATATTCTTTTCCCACGCCGAGCGCCCAGCGAAACAGCTTTTGACGCGCAGGTGGACCCTGCCGCACCGCGTCAAGTATTTTCCCGTGCGCCTTCTCGAGCACGCGCGGCACCACGGCCATAATCGTGGGGCGCGCTTCGAGCATGTTCCGCGAAAGCGTATCGAGGCTTTCCGCGTAGGCAAGGGTAGCGCCGTGGCCAAAGGCGAAGTATTCCACCATGCGCTCAAAAATGTGAGAGAGGGGAAGAAACGAGAGCAAGCGATCGGCTGGGTTGAAGTCGAACAAAGACTCGCAAGCCCTGATGTTCGAGACAATGTTGGCGTGCGTCAGCACCACGCCCTTCGGCTGGCCCGTGGTGCCCGAAGTATAGATAATCGTGGCCGTATCGCCCGGCTTCGCCTGCAGCGCCCGCGCGCGGAAATCCGATTCCGGCGAAGGCGTGCGGCGGAGCTGCTCTTCGACGGTCTTTTCGAAGAAGTAAACAGCCGGATGATCTGCCGGCGCTGAATCCATCATCACGATGAACTTCAAATCAGGCAGGCGTTCCGCGATTCCAACAATCTTCTGAAGCTGCGCGGCAGAGGAGAGAATGATGCCGCGCGATTCCGAATCGCGCAAAATATATTCGATGTCGGAAGGCGGAAGCGTGGGATAAAGAGGTACATCGACCGCGCCCAAGCCCATCACGGCGTAGTCAGCCAGTGCCCACTCTTCGCGGTTCTCAGAGAGTAGAGCCACGCGGTCGCCAGACCGCACGCCGAAGCCTTCAAGCGCCAATGCCAGCGCGGCGGCGTGCCGGAGCGCCTGCGCCGAAGAAAGGCCGCGGTAGATGCCCTCGCGCTTGGATAGGAATGCGTCCGGCTTGGCGTGCTTCTCGACCGCCGCTACAAACAGTTCGTTGAGGGTTGCAAAATCAGTGGCTGCCATGATGTGCCGGCTGCAATGGGGAACAGCGTGAGTTGGAGCGGCGGCTGGACCTTGCAATGGGGCCGCCGGTCTTTGCTATTTAAACAATCGGGCTATTTAAAAAATCGGCAGGCAAGGCCTGCAAGTGTTCCCGCTACAACTTTATCCATCCTGGTGAAAATACTTCTTCAGCTCCCGGCGCGCATCGGCCTGATTATCCGCGAGCTCGGGGGCATCAGCAGGTGTGGGCTGTAAGGTCAACATCTTTTCCAGCAGCTTGCGCGCCTGCTCGCGGCGTCCCGTGGAGCGGTAGCTGTCTGCCAGATACAACATTGTAAGCGAATTATTGGGAAAGCGTTCGAGGCAATGTTGAAGAACGCGGACGGAAAGATTCTTATCCCCGCCTTTGAAAAAGGGCGCTTCATAGTACAGGCGCCCGAGGACGCGCTCGGCGCCATCCTCCTGATAGTCGGGGTCGAGCTTCAACACGGTCTGCATCTCGTCCCGCACCGGATCGATCAGGTGCAGGCCGCCCCACAGTCCGCGATCTTCCCCAAGCAATCCCTGATCCGTCCCGGTCCAGAAGTGGCCTTCGGGCCGCGAGGGTTCGAGCGCTTCGGCCTTCTTACCTGCCTTCACGCCGTCTTCCAGTATTGGGATTTGCTGGTTATCGGGCAGGTGGCGCGCCAGATAGCAATCGTATTCGGCGATGCGCCACCACGCCGCATAACTTTGCGGATTTTTTGCCACCTCCGCCTGGACAATCGCAAGCGCCTTGCGCACGTTATCGAGGTCGCCCCGATGCTGATAGTACACGTCCGCGCGCTCAATCGCGCCTGAAGCCGGCGCACCGGCCGCAGCCTTTGCGCCCGTTGCAGCGCAAATTCCGGCCAGCGTAACGGCCACGGCTGCGAGCAAGGCTCGTGAAATGGCGCGAGCGCCTGCAACGCCCGGCAAGCTCGAACGTGACCAGAGATGAAGCTTGAGGGAAGATGGCGTGGTCCGCGGAGCCGGTCTCTTGCCGGCCCATAAGGTGATTGTTTGCAAGGTCAATGACTCGATTCAATTTGATTCCCGCCGCGAACTCCCGGCGGCAAGAACCTGTGGTCAAACCGCGTGATCATACGACAGCGGCTTTCCGGGTGTCAATGGCGAAGCCGGTCGTTAGGCTTTGGAGCAACCCTCGATCCAAATGGCATTAGAAGGCCCTAATTTTTGGGGCCGCCGTACCAGCAAAGTAGTGCAGAGTTTTGCTTTTAAAACTCTGCGGCTTTTCAGTGGTCCGAGCGGCAATCCGCGGACTTTTAAAAACAGGGACGTGGGGCGAGGCCACTTCCCGAAAATTAGAAGTGTTGATTCTAAAGGGGTCCTAGGGTTCGTTTCGTGAGTTTTTCGTGTTTCGCCTCCTCCCTCCGGCCATTTTCTAATCTTTGGGACCGCTCTGTAGCGCAGACCGCCGCCCTTGCGGTCTGCGGCCGTTGAATGCACAGAAAACCCGCAGACCTCAAAAACGGAGGTCTGCGCTACAACGCCTAGCGCGCTATTTCGAGCCTTTTGAGACAAACGAGACGTTTTGTGAGACCGCTGAACAGGGCGAACAAAAAGAATAGATGTTGATTCTAAAGGGGTCCTAGGGTTCGTTCCGTGAGTTTTTCGTGTTTCGCCTCCTTCCTCAGGCCATTTTCTAATCTTTGGGGCCGCTCTGTAGCGCAGACCGCCGCCTTCGCGGTCTGCGGCCTTTGAATGCACGGAAAACCCGCAGACCTCAAATACGGAGGTCTGCGCTACAAAAAGCCTATCAAACCACTGTGAGATTTTTGAGACAAATGGGATAAATGGGACGGTTTTTTCAGGGTTGGCGGAACAGGGGTGTCACGGTCAGGTTTGTTGAGAGTAGGTATGTGTAGTATGGCGCTATGGCGACTCCGAAGATAACCTTTACGCTGCCCGAACCCCCCGTTTTAAAATAGGTCTGACTGGCTAGCGGCGTTTTTGCTTTGGCGCTCAGCCTTCCTGAAGGTTTCAATGCGATGCCGGGGAAAACGCAATTGCTTCCCGTCCAGCAATTCTCCGATGGTGAGAATTTGGAGCCGGGGATATCGTTCGGGAAAGTTCTCCGATTTATAAAAGCCCGCCGCCGCGGCTTCGGTGAGCATGGGCCTTGTGGGATTGCGCAAGGTAAGCAACGCGCCGATGGCCGCTTTCTCGCGCTCGAGCACGCCTTTGAGGTCGCGCACGGTATTCGCGCCCACGTAGCCGCTCTTTACCTGCACGATCACCGTTTTCGCTTGGCCGCTCTTATCGTCAAGGAAATTGATGTAGCCGTCGATGCCCGAATCCGCGCCTTTCTTGCGGTCGCGGGCGGGCCGCGCGTCCACCAAGTCCACCGCCCACCACTCGAATTGATAGGGATCGATCCGCTTTAATTCCTCCGCGCCGGCCAGGTCCTTGGGTGCGCCGATGATCTGGTAGGGGCTTAACTCCGGTCCAAACGTATCGCGCAGCCGCCGCTGCACCAGGTTGATGGCAAGATATGTGACGTCAATGCCGATCCAGCGCCGCTTGAGCCGCTCGGCCACAGCAATGGCTGTGCCGCAGCCGCAGAACGGGTCGAGCACTACGTCGCCTTCATTGCTACTGGCTTTGATGATCCGCTCGAGGAGGGATTCTGGCTTCTGAGTGGGATAGCCGAGGCGCTCTTGTGCTTGCGCTCCAATGGGCGGAACGTCCGTCCAAATGTCTTGCACAAGGAGTGCCAGGCATTTCATCTAAATATCGCTTGTATCGGGGAACAGCGTCAGGGCTAGACTGAATCACCCGGCCTTCCTTGATCATCTGTTCCATCTTCTCTTTTGTAAATCTCCAATAGCGTGTGACCCCAAGCACAGTGTACCGAGGATTGCCCTTCGCAGCGCCTCCAGGACCCGTTAAGTCTCCTGTCGTGTAACGCCGCCCCGTTTCTGGTTCGACGTATCGATAGAAAGCGTCCACGTATTCCTGATCGTAAGGCGTGTACACTGGGTTCCAGGTCCACTCCGAGCTACCCTTTGTGTAGAAAAATATTATGTCGTGGATGCGTCCATGTTGACGACGTCCTTGCTTGGTGTCACTGTGCGCACTGCTGCGTTTCCAAACGATCTCTGTGCGAAAATTCCACGGACTGAAGACCGCATCCAAAACCAGCTTCAGGTAATGGCTTGCCGTCGGATCGCAGTGGAGGTAAATGCTGCCGGTGGATTTCAGGACACGATGAAGCTCTACGAGGCGGATGGCCATCATCACTAGATAGGCCATCATGTCATTACGGCCAAGGAAGGAGAGCAGCGCCTGCATGAGGTCGGCGAGCTTCTTTGGCCCTTCGGTCACAAGTTTGTTATAAGCGGCCTCGGATTCCAGGCCCCAGCCCCAGGTGTCCTCGAAGGCGTGAATCTGCGCGGCGGACTCCTCGCCGCTCTTCTCTTTGAAAAGCACGTTGTAATTGGCGTTGGAGTTGAAAGGCGGATCGAGGTAGATGAGATCGACGGATTCCGAAGGGACGTTAGCCCGCAGCACTTCCAGGTTATCGCCAAAGTAGAGTGTGTTTTTCCAGTCCAAGTCCTCACCGTTTCGTTACGCGCCATACTATGACAGGTTCGGGGCGGAAGGCAAATGTATAGCCCGTCACCCAGTAGCGCAGACCGCCGCCTTTGCGGTCTGCGGCCTTTGAATGGACAGAAAACCCGCAGACCTCAAATACGGAGGTCTGCGCTACAAAAAGCCTAGCACTTCGCTCTGAGATTTTTGAGTCGAAAGCGCAGACCTGCGCTTTTCAGGTCTGCGGCTTGTGTCGCAATTACGTTTAAGGTGCTGTATTCTAGCGCCGTGTCGCGGTTGCGTCGCCCTTTCCTTTCAGATCGCTTCTTTTTCATCACCGTTCGGCTGCTTAAGGAACGGAGCGAATTGGGCGATGCCGATTTCTCCCTTGTGTCGCTGGCCTTGCGAAGGGCGCGCCTTCTCCGTCCATTCTTTTTAAGCGCATGGGTGTTTCTCCCCAATCACTGGCACGCGATCTTGGGACCGGCGTATCCGATGACGATCTCGGAGGTAGTGAAATCCATCAAGATTAGTTCGATGACACTCATCAACCGGCGGCGCGATGAATCGGGGAAATTATGGCAAGGCCGCTTTTTCGATCGGGCACTACGCACCGTGAAAGAATACGGTGAGACAGTGGAATATATTCACCTGAATCCGGTAAAAGCAGGGCTGGTAAGCCGTGCCCAGGACTGGCGATGGTCCAGCATGAACGAATACTCTGGTGTGAGCGCGAGAGAACAAGAGCGGCGCTGCGGATTGACCGTTGACCGGGTGAATATGCCGGCGGGCTCAAAAGTTCGAATCTGAAAAGCCGCAGACCTGAAAGGCGCAGGTCTGCGCTACACGCTAACGGGCATCGGACAGGAGAGCCGCAGACTATTTGATTGTGTCTCATTTCTAACATCCTGGAGCTTCATGGAAATCCGCAAGCAAGACGCGCTCGAGTATCACCGGCGGGACCCGAAGGGCAAGATTGAAGTCTCGCCCACCAAGCCTTGCCAGACGCAGTGGGACCTGAGCCTGGCTTACACGCCGGGTGTAGCGTCGCCGTGCGTTGAAATCGAGCGCGACCCCGAACTGAGCTTTGAATACACGGCGCGCGGCAACCTGGTGGCCGTGATTACCAACGGTACTGCCGTGCTCGGCCTGGGCGACATCGGCGCGCTCGCGGGCAAGCCGGTAATGGAGGGCAAGGCGGTACTCTTCAAGCGGTTCGCGGACATCGACGTGTTCGACCTCGAAGTGAACACGCGCGACCCGGCCGAATTCATCCGCGCCTGCCAGTTGCTTGAGCCTTCTTTTGGGGCAATCAACCTCGAAGACATCAAATCGCCGGAATGCTTCGCCATCGAGCAGGCTCTGCGCGAGACCATGTCGATCCCCGTGTTTCACGATGACCAACATGGCACGGCGATTATCTCCGGCGCCGCGCTGGTGAACGCGCTTGAACTGGCGGGCAAAAAGATCGATGAAGTGAAGGTTGTTTTCAGCGGCGCGGGCGCGGCGGCGCTTGGCTGCGCGGAGCACTACCTGCGCCTGGGCATG
>DASZAA010000318.1:0-28795 GCA_035945615.1 Terriglobia bacterium | reverse complement strand
ATTAACCGGCTGATGCCAAATGGGCATGGTCCTCAACCCGCGTGACGATTACGGGGAATTCAATCGATATACTGTGAAGCAGGCAAGGTTAGAAATTGAGGAAAATCCGCGCCAGTCATCATATCACCGACGAGCCGTGAGGCGAGATCGAACTTTCCCTTCTTGAATTGTTCTGGCCCGACCTTGCGCTCTAAATCCGCGAGAACTTCCTGGATAAGGTCACGCACCAAGGCCGGCGTCACCGTTTTTCCGCTGCGCGTCTTTACCGAATGGCGAACCCACTGCCACACCTGCGCGCGAGAAATTTCGGCGGTGGCGGCGTCTTCCATCAAATTGTAAATGGGAACGCAGCCGTTACCCCGCAGCCAGGACTCAAGGTACTGAATGCCCACGTCGACATTCAACCTCAATCCCGCTTCGGTAATGTCCCCTGCCGGAACAGCGAGCAGATCTTGGGCTTGAATCGAAACGTCTTCGCGCTTGATGTGAATCTGGTTCGGCTCTTTCATCCCCGCGTCGAAGACTTCCTTCGCTACGGGCACCAAGCCCGGATGAGCCACCCAAGTGCCATCGTGCCCAGCGCCCACTTCGCGCAATTTGTCTTGCCTCACTTTTTCAAGCGCCCGGTCATTGGCCTCTCGGTCGTTCTTGATAGGAATCTGGGCTGCCATCCCACCCATGGCGTGCGCTCCACGGCGGTGACACGTCTTGATGAGCAACAAAACGTAGGAATTGAGAAAATGCTTGTCCATGGTCACCGAAGCGCGGTCGGGCAACACAAAGCCCTCACGGTGGCCTAGCTTCTTAATAAAGCTGAAGATGTAGTCCCAGCGCCCGCAGTTGAGGCCGACGCTATGCTCGCGCAGCTCGTAGAGGATTTCATCCATCTCGAACGCCGCCAGGATCGTCTCAATCAAAACCGTGGCGCGGATCGAGCCGCGCGGAATGCCAAGATGGTCTTGAGCGAAGAGAAAAACATCGTTCCACCAGCGCGCTTCAAGATGGCTCTCCAGCTTGGGAATATAGAAATACGGTCCTGATCCCTTGGCCCGCAGAGCTTTGGCATTATGGAAAAAATAAAGTCCGAAATCAAACAGCGAGCCGGGGACGGGCGCGCCGTCAACCAACACGTGCTTCTCAACCAGGTGTAGGCCCCGCGGCCGCACCAGCAGCGTCGCTGTTTTCTCGGCGAGGGCATATCGCTTCCCCTCCGGGCTGACATAGCCGATGCTTCCCTTCACCGCGTCGATTAAATTGATTTGTCCCTGGACGTTGTTATCCCAAGTGGGCGAGTTCGAATCCTCAAAGTCCGCCATGTAGACGCTGGCGCCGGAATTAAGCGCATTGATGATCATCTTGCGCTCCGGGGGGCCGGTGATTTCCACTCTGCGGTCGAGAAGGTCCGGCGGAATCGGCCCCACCGTCCAATTACCGGCGCGGATTGCTTCTGTTTCGGGCAGGAAATCAGGAAACTTCCCTGCCGCGATTTCCTGTTGTCTTGCTTCCCGCGCCTCGAGCAGAGAACGCCTGGTCTTATCAAATTGCCTGGCCAGCGATGCCACAAAATTCAGAGCTTCAGGCGTAAGCACGCCGGCATACACCTCCGTCATCCGGCCATTAATCTTTACGCCCTGTGCGCCCTCCACACCGTGAACCTCGCTTGGATCGCTCATTTTCTCTTCACTCTCGCAGTTCGCTGTCTAAGAACGCAAAGACTGAGTAATTATCATTGGACCGCAACGGTGTCAAGCTGCACTCCGAGGGACGTTTTTGTAGCGGCGACGTCCCACCGCCATTCTTTAATAATAACAACGACCAGCGGCCAGATACCGCTGCTAGAGAGAGGACGGCCAACGCCAAATGGTATGATAGAAAAAGGCGATCGTCACTGAGGAGCTTTGTACTTATCCATGGCCGACAACCACGCTGGCGCGCATCTAATTGAAGACTTGTTGCGGCAACGCATCGTCATTCTTGACGGCGCGATGGGCACCATGATTCAGGCTCGCAACTTGACCGAAGCAGACTACCGCGGCAAGGAGTTTGCCGGCCACGCCAAAGAAGTTCGTCTAAACAACGATCTTCTCAACATCACTCAGCCACATCTCATCGAGGAAATCCACCGTCAGTATTTCGAGGCGGGGGCCGACATTATCGAGACCAACACGTTCAACTCCAACGCTATTTCCATGAAGGAATATGGCCTGGAGGCGCACATCCATGAGTTGAATGTTTCAGGCGCGCGCAACGCCCGCCGCGCCGCGGATCAGTTCATGAAGGCGCACCCTGAGCGCCCGTGTTTCGTCGCCGGATCGATGGGGCCAACCAGCCACACGGCATCGGCTTCGCAGGATATCAGCAGCCCAGCCTCCCGCGCCGTTACATTTAACCAACTGCGGGCGGCCTACTCTGAGCAGGCGCGTGGTCTAATCGAAGGCGGCGCCGACATTTTGCTGGTCGAAACGGTGTTTGACACGCTCAACGCCAAAGCTGCGCTTTTTGCTATCGACGAGTTGTTCGAGCACCTCGGAAAGCGGCTGCCGGTAATGGTTTCGGTAACGATTGTCGATCAGAGCGGACGCACGCTCTCCGGGCAGACGGTCGAGGCCTTCTGGATTTCCGTCTCTCACATGAAGCTGCTCAGCGTGGGCATTAACTGCGCGCTGGGCGCGAAGCAGATGCGCCCGTATCTGGAAGAGCTTTCGCAGATCGCTCCGATTTATATCAGTTGCTATCCGAACGCCGGACTGCCAAACGCCTTCGGCGGGTTCGATGAAACGCCCGAGCGCATGGCGGCCGACCTCGGTGACTTCGCCGCGAGCGGCTGGGTGAATATCGTAGGCGGATGCTGTGGATCGACCCCCGCGCATATCAAGGCCATCGCCGAAGCGGTGGGCGGTTGCGCGCCGCACGTGCCTGCGAAAGTCGAGCCTTATAGCCGCTTCAGCGGGCTTGAGCCGCTGGTCATGCGGCCCGATTCGAACTTCGTGAATATCGGCGAGCGCACCAACGTGACCGGTTCGCCTAAATTCGCCAAACTGATCAAGGCCGGAGATTACGAAGAGGCTCTCCGCGTGGCGCGGCAGCAAGTGGAAGGCGGAGCGCAAATCCTCGACGTCAACATGGACGAGGCCATGCTCGACGGCGAGCAGGCGATGACCACGTTTCTGAACTATATCGCTTCCGAACCAGATATCGCGCGCATTCCTGTGATGGTGGATAGCTCGAAGTGGAGCGTGATTGAGGCGGGCCTGAAGTGCCTGCAGGGCAAAGGCATTGTCAATTCCATCAGCATGAAAGAGGGCGAAGAGCTTTTCCGCCAGCGTGCCCGTGAGGTGCGCCGCTTCGGCGCCGGCATGGTGGTGATGGCGTTTGACGAGCAAGGCCAGGCGGATTCGACGGAACGCAAGGTTGAAATCTGCACGCGCGCTTATCGAATTCTCACCCAAGAGGTGGGCGTGCCACCGCAGGATATTATTTTCGACCCCAATATTTTTACGGTGGCTACCGGAATCGAAGAGCACAACAATTATGCCGTCAGTTTCATGGAAGCTACGCGGCAAATCAAGGCTACGCTGCCTCACGCTAGAGTAAGCGGCGGCGTCAGCAACATTTCCTTTTCATTTCGCGGCAATAATCCCGTGCGCGAGGCCATGCACTCGGCGTTTCTCTACCACGCCATTCAAACCGGCCTGGACATGGCCATCGTTAACGCCGGCCAGCTTGATGTCTACGAAGAGATCCCCAAGGAATTGCTGGAGCTGGTGGAAGACGTGTTGCTCAACCGCAGACCCGACGCCACCGAGCGTTTGCTGGCCTATGCGGATTCGGTGAAGCATCACAGCCAGGAAGAAACCGAGGAGGAAGAAGAGTGGCGCAAAGGGCCAGTGGAAGAGCGGCTCAAGCACGCGCTCGTCAAGGGCATCGTGGATTTCGTCGAGGCGGACACCGAGGAAGCCCGGCAGAAATATGAGAAGCCCCTCCATGTGATCGAAGGGCCGCTGATGGATGGGATGAACGTGGTCGGCGACCTCTTCGGCTCGGGGAAAATGTTCCTGCCGCAAGTGGTGAAAAGCGCGCGCGTGATGAAGAAGTCGGTGGCCTATCTGCTGCCGTTCATGGAGGCAGAAAAGCAGGCGTCGGGCGGCCGCCAGGCAGAGGCGCGCATCGTCATGGCCACGGTGAAGGGCGACGTGCATGATATCGGCAAAAACATTGTCGGCGTGGTGCTCGGCTGTAACAATTACGAGGTCATCGACCTCGGCGTGATGACGCCTTGCGAGAAGATTCTCGAAAAGGCGCGCGAAGTGAAGGCGGACATGATCGGCCTCAGCGGTCTCATTACCCCTTCGCTTGACGAGATGATTCACGTGGCGAAGGAAATGGAGCGCCAGGGCTTCACCATGCCTCTTCTGATCGGCGGCGCCACCACCAGCAAACTGCACACGGCGGTGAAAATCGCTCCGGGCTACCGCCAGCCGGTGGTTCACGTTGCGGACGCCTCACGCGCCGTAGGCGTGGTGGGCAGCCTGAAGAGCCCCGATCTGCGCGGAGGCTTCGTCGAGGAGAACCGGCGCGAGCAAGAAAAAGTGCGCCAACTTTACCGGCCGCAGGCGCAGAAATTGGTCAGCCTGGAAGAAGCGCGGCGCAATAAACCGCCGTTTGATTGGAACGGCATTTCGATTCCCCGGCCTGCGTTTCTCGGTACGCGCGTTTTCGATCCCGTGCCGCTTGATGAAATCACGCCTTATATAGATTGGACCCCGCTCTTTCACGCTTGGGAGCTGCGCGGAACGTATCCCAAGATTTTTGACGCGGATGGCGTTGGCCAGAAAGCGCGTGAATTGTTTGACGACGCACGGAAGCTTCTGCAGCGCATCGTGGATGAAAAGCTCCTCACCGCGCGCGCTGTGATGGGCTTTTTCCCCGCCAATTCGATGGGCGACGACATTGAGATCTACGCCGATGATTCGCGCTCAAAACCGCTGGCCGCGTTTCACACGCTGCGCCAGCAGATCGAGAAGGCAACGGGCCATTACAATCACGCGCTGGCGGACTTCATCGCGCCCAAAGAGACGAGGTTTGCCGATTATCTGGGGGCGTTCGCGGTGACTGGGGGCATTGGCATCGAGCCGCTGGTTGAGGAATTCGAGCGCGACCATGACGATTACAACGCCATCATGGCCAAGGCGCTGGCAGACCGTCTGGCAGAAGCCCTGGCCGAGCTGCTGCACAAGCGGGCGCGGGAAGCGTGGGACTACGGCAAAGATGAAAAGCTCTCCACCAATGATTTAATCCATGAGCGATATCGCGGCATCCGCCCCGCGCCGGGCTACCCCGCTTGCCCCGACCACACTGAAAAACGTCTTCTCTTCGACTTACTGCGTGCCGAAAACGCCACTGGCATTCGCTTGACGGAAAGTTTTGCCATGTATCCTGGCGCGTCCGTCTGCGGACTTTACTTCTCTCACCCCGAATCCGCCTATTTCGCCGTCGGCAAAATCGACCGCGATCAGGTGCTGGATTATCAGCGGCGCAAGGGCATGGACCTGAGGACAGTCGAGCGATGGCTTGCACCCGTCCTCGCCTATGAGCCGCAGGAAATTCCGGTCGAGGTTTTGTAGCGGCGGCCCCTGGAGTGCCCAAAGCTCGCTTGCGCTATTAGAAGCGGCAGGACACTGCCGCACTCCAAAAGGCCGCAGGACTAAACCGCGGACCCTGCGCTACAACTGCTTTGAAACCGCGTTGGTGAATAGGGGTCGAGCGGCTGCGAAGCCGAACCCCTGAGGATAAGTTCGGAGATGAGCTGGGCCGTAACGGGCGTCAGCAAGATGCCGTTGCGAAAGTGTCCTGCCGCAAACACCAGATTGCGGTACTCACCGTAGCCGAGAATAGGCAGATGATCCGGTGTGTCGGGCCGGAAGCCCGCCCAGGCGCGGCGGAATCGTAGTTGCTTAACGCACGGCGCTATGCGCTCCGCGGCCTTCAAAATTGAGATCAACCCTTCACCTGTGACCGCATTTTCAAAACCAGCGTATTCCATGATGCTGCCCGCCAATAGCCTGCCGCCGGAACGCGACACAAGATAATGATGGCCCGCACGCAGAGTGGTAGAAAAATTCGCTGCCCCCTCGAACTCAATCAATTGGCCCCGGCAAGGAATAACTGGAACGCGCATCTGCGCTGAAGTAGCTAAATCCGCGCACCAAGCGCCCGCGGCCAGAACAAACGTTCCGGCAACGCAAGCCGTGGCAGGGGTTCCATCAACTTCAACCGATTCCACCGCGCCATCGCGGGCGATAAAACGGTTGACGGTGGAATGCGTGTGAAAGATCACTCCGGCGCGGCGGCAGGCTTCCACCAGAGCCGCCACGAGGAATTCATTGTCTATGCGGGATTCGCCTGCCAACACGATTGCTTCCCGAACGGCGGCGGATAAGCATGGCACACGCTGACGCGCTTCTTCTGAACTGAGACGCTCGATAGCCAACCCTTCCTTCTTTCGTGCTTCGTAAACCCGGCGAAGCTCCACGACCTCGCCTTCGTCAAAGGCGGCCACCACAGTGCCATCCGCATGGAACTCTACCCGCTGCCCGCTCAATTCTTCGATTTCCGCCGCGAACGCAGTATAAAGATCGCGGCTGCGCGCGCAAAGCGTGTAGAAGGCCTTCGGTTCGGCAGTCTCGCTATCCGGAGCGATCATCCCTGCCCCAGCGCCGCTCGCGCCGCAGCCCGGCTCGCCGCGCTCATACACTTGAACGCACAACCCGGCCTGCGCAAGCCGCAGGGCAATAGAACAGCCGATCAAGCCGCCGCCCACAACTAGGACATCGGGATTATTTTTAGCAGCCATCCCTTCAAGTGTAACCTGATTGGCCTGAGTTATTCATGAGCGGGCGCATTTGTAGTGGCGGTCCCATACAAACTTCGCGTGCCTCCTTTTAATGCTTAGGAGCTGGGAGCCGCAGCTACAACTTAACCGTGCTCTTTCGCAAAGCCGCTAAAAAACTAGGGGTAAACCTTCTCTCGTAAAATCAGCATCTTAAGTAAATGGGAGCGAGTGGAAGGGCAGACAGCCTTGTACTAGAATTAATCTTAGCTGGGACGGCTGGCGGCGCAAAGCTGCCTTTAACAGCTTGCTGAAAAAACGGAATTTGTCATGCTGAGCCCTTCGGTTTCGCTCAGGGTAAACTCCGCGACGCATCTGCTGTTTCTCGTTGAAGGCAAACAAAAGCAGATTCTTCGCCTTGCTCAGGATGACATTGCCCAACGCTTTTTCGACAAATTGCTAATTGTGATGGGCCGTCTTTTAGACTCACCCCGCGGGCTGCGGCACGTCTAACATCCATGAAGGGTATAGTAGGTTGTTTTCTGCTCCGAAGGGGAGCGGCACGAGTCGTCGTGGGTAAAATCACGAGTTTCTGTAGCAGCGATCTCTAGCCGCCGGCCTTTGTTTGTACAATCCGACGGCCAGAGATCGCCGCTACAACCGCTATGCGGTGCGCGCGCCTTGTCTGATTAAAGAAGGGCGCGCTTTTGAAAGATTTAAGGAGGAAAGGATTATGCGTAGGATTAATAAGCAATTTTTGAGGGAGAATTTTTTGGGCCTCAGCCTGACGTGCATTGGTTTGCTGCTGGTGGCCCTCTCGTTGACCGTCCATGTGAGTCACCGAGCAGATCCGTTTGTGCTTGCCAATGGAGACGGTCTTGACGGCGCGGACGTCCAATCGCTCGAACAAATGAACCAAGCCTACGAGCGCATCGCTCAGTCGGTGCTGCCCGCCGTCGTCGCCATCACCACGACTCAGGTAAGAAAAGTGCCGCAATCGCCTTTCATGATGGACCCGTTTTTCCGGCGGTTCTTCGGCAATATGATGCCCAACGGCCCTCAGAAGCAAACGGAACACGCGCTCGGCAGCGGCACCATTGTTTCTCCGGATGGCTACATTCTGACCAATAACCACGTCATCGCTGACGCCACTACGATTCAAGTGGTGCTGCACGATAATCGCACCTTTACCGGAAAAGTGGTTGGCGCCGACCCCGATACCGACATCGCCGTAGTCAAGATCGACGCCAAGGACCTTCCCACGGCGACGCTTGGCAACTCTTCTACTCTAAAAGTGGGAGACACAGTGATGGCGTTTGGCAATCCTTTCCAGCAGTATTTCACCGTAACCAAGGGCATCGTCAGTGCGCTCGGCCGCGCCGATTTCGGTCGTGGACAGGGACCTGAGCCGCTCGCCGAAAACTTCATCCAAACTGACGCCGCCATTAACCCCGGCAATTCAGGCGGGGCGCTCGTGAACGTTCGCGGGCAGGTGATAGGCGTTCCAACCTTTATTTTGAGCGGCTCCACCGGTCCCGGCGGAGAAGGAAGCTCCATTGGAATCGGTTTTGCCATCCCCATCAATGCCGCCAAGCATGTGATGACCGACTTAATCAAGACAGGCAAGGTAAGACGCGGTTATCTTGGCGTGCAGGTTAGCCCGCTTACACCCGGATTGGCGAAAGAATTCAACGTTCCTGATACAGCAGGGGCTTTTGTGCAGAACGTGGAACCCGGCAGCCCTGCGGGTAAGGCTGGGTTGAAGGATGGAGACGTTATCCGTACACTCAACGGCGAAGCGGTCCAGGGATATGGTCAATTGACGGCAGATATCCTCAACATAAATCCCGGTGAAACCGTCACGCTAGGCATTTTGCGCAACGGAAAATCGATGGATATTAAGGTTACGCTGGCGGAGCGACCGTCAAACATCAGCGCAAACGGCAATCCGAATGCTACAACTCAGGCGCCCACTCAAGGGACATTGGCGGGCGTTACGGTGCAGAATCTGACGCCTGATATTCGTCAACAACTCGGCCTGCCTTCACAGATCTCAGGCGTAGTCGTCACGGGCGTTGATCCCAATAGCCCCGCGGCGCAATACTTGACTCAAGGTGACGTGATTATGGGGATTAACCGCCAGCCCGTGCATAACGTCCCGGAGTTCAATCACTTGGCCTCAGAAGCCAAAGGTCAAACGCTGCTGCGCATTGCGCGTCAGGGCGAGGCGATGTTTATCGTTATCACTCCAGGCGGCGACGGACAGTAAGGGAGCAGAATCTTGTAGCGCAGTGTTCGACGGTTAGAACTTTGCGGCTTTTTGCTGAAACTCGTAAAAGGGTGGTAGCGATGGTCAGTGCTTTCCTGACCGTGGCTACCACCCAAAGATTAGAAAAAATGACCGGGCGTAACAAGCAAAACGCACAAAATTACGGAACTAACCCAAGAAGTTATTTAGAATCAGTGTTTCTAATGAAACCTTCTCGTTCGTCTCAAAAATCTCGGAGCGGCGTGCTAGGCTGAGTGTGTAGCTTTTCTTAGGGAACTTGGGTACTAGCCGCGGACCTGAAAGACGCGCTACTCGCTTTGGCCGCCAGTTTTTGAAAAGTACGGACCGGCAGCCAAGCCAGCAAGGGGCCACCACTATAAAACAAATCTTAAATGTATTGATTGTCTTATTTGTCTCATATAGGGACGCAGCCGCTGCGCCCTGATCCAGCCCTCCACGCCATCCTCTTCTCATGGAAAAAGGCGAGAGCCTCATTTCGATTGCGCTGACGGCGCTGCTGGTGCTGGTTGTTCTGGGCATTCAGCGGCGATGGAATGGCGCGGTCTTCCGCAACATGGCGTCTTCCGCCGAGGATTTCGTGCTGAAAACGACGGGGCTGCGCGAGAGCATCCCCGATCTGCCGGGCGATGAGAAAGTGCGCACCTTCCGCCTGGGGCAGTATGCCGCCGCGCTCTATCGCTCGAGTCCCGCGCCGCTGGTCTTCGCGGCGTACCACTTCATCCTCTTTGACAGCCACGGAAACGCGGTCTTTAGGGCGGATACGCTCGAAGCTTCCGCAACGCCGTGGACTACGCTCTATGACTTCAACGGGCGGCGCGGCCTTCCCGACCACCGCCGCGGTGGGCATGCTCTTTACACCCGCGACCTCACGGGGGACGGTTCACCCGACATCCTGCTCGGCCAGTATTCAGGTGGTGAACACTGCTGCACCACCGTCACTGTGATCGAGCTTGATGCGGACAAGATTCAGGTGCAGGGCAAAATCACTGGGCTCGATGGCCTTCCCTTCGAGGGCCTGGAGATTCACCGGCTCGATCACAGCCGGAGTTGGCAGCTTGTGGCGCACCGGCCCTATCGCACCGTTTGCGGCCTTCACGCCGACGCCGCCGACGTTGTCTCTGTCTACGCGTATGTCGGCGGGAAATTTTCCAGCGCCACACCGCAGTTTCAACCCTTCCTCAACCGCGTGCTGAAAGGGAACCTTGCGGTATGGAATGCCAATAAATCGCGATCACTCCATCTGCTGCAATCCGTCGCCGCGGATTACGCGACGGTTGGACAGCCCGATGCCGGCGAACAGTTTGTGAAGCAAAACCTTCCCGCATTTTCTCCCCAGCTTACGGCGAATGGATCCCAGCCGCAGGCTTGCCTGCAGGACGTGTCAAACCTTATTAATTCAGTCTACGCGCAAGCGCGCCGGAACTGAGGAGCGGACAAGAGGTGAAAGATTAAGCGCCGGAGTGGATCTGGTGCTCTAACTTCGCTCCTGCTCGTGGTCCGGAACTTGGGTACTAGTACGCCAGGACTATTGGCGTAGGAAAAGCAAGCCGTACAATGCCTCCCATTGGGGGAATGGCACACACATCACGGCATTCAAATCCCAAATCTCATTCTCTTGCGGCGTCAGTGGGGCAAAGGCTGCGCGAAGTTCGCCTTCAACAGGGCCTCACGCCGTATCAGGATGAATTGAAGGGGGCAGGAACTCATGCAGGAGGATCAGCAGGCAAAAACACCCCACCGATCCTCCAGCTTGCTCTGGGGGGGTAGAGCAAGATCAAGGACCTCTTCTGCGCGCCAGCCACTACCCATCTGACCTTCGCTCAAAGGTCAAAACCAAATCCTATGTAATCCCTCTTAAATTAGGAGAAATCGCGCCGAAAGAGAAACCCGAACCAGTTCACGGACCGACGAAGAATTATATCTCCAGCCGCATCCCTCAGGGATTCACACCCCAGTGTTCTTGCCGTTTCCCTTCTCCACGATTTCCATGCCGTCAAAACGCGATTTCTCCTGCTTCCGTTAGCGCCAGTTGACCACAACCCGCCGCCTTGGACAATACACAGCAGATGATTTCCAGGTGATTTCGAGGTAATTTACCAAGTCTTAACTTCCCAAGGGATTGGATTTGGTTATATTATGCTGTTAGCCTGCGATAGCAGCCATGAGCACGCTTAACAACTCGCCCGCTACGGCGCGGTTTGGCGATTTCGAATTAAATCGCCGCACCGGCGAGCTTTACCGCAAAGGTCTGAAGGTGAAGCTAAAAGGTCAGCCGGTCCAATTACTCATGCTGCTGCTGGATCGTCCCGGTGAAGTCGTCACCCGCGAAGAAATGCGCGCCCGGCTCTGGCCCGAGGACACGTTTGTTGATTTTGAGCACAGCCTGAACAGCGCCATCAAGAAACTTCGCGCCGCCCTGCGTGATTCTGCTGCCCAGCCGCGCTTTATTGAGACCCTAACCCGCCAAGGCTATCGCTTTATCGCGCCTGTGGAAACTGCTAGCTCTCTGCCTTCGCCGCATTTGCCTGTAGCGGCCTCGTCCGCCGTCTCTCCGGCGGCTGCCGAGGCTCCTGAGAAGGATGTTCCACCGCCACACGCTAAGGCCGCATTCCCGCTGAATTGGATTCTCGCAGCCCTTGCTTTTCTACTAGTGGCGACGCTGCTGATTGGTGTTTCGCGCTGGCCTTTTGCCCGGCGAGCCGGATCTTCGGATATGACCCTTCTCCTGACCGGGCAGGGTGATCTTCTTGACCCGGCCATTTCTCCTGATGGCGCCATGCTGGCCTACGTTAAGGTCGAGCATGCCAGCCGCAAAATCCAAGTTCGCCGCGTCACGGGCGGACAACCCGTGACGCTCTTCGACGACTCGGCGCGCGAGGCTGAACCCGCATTTTCCCCGGATGGCGAGCGTATAGCCTTCACGCGCTACCCCGCGCCGCCGGGCCCTTCACAGATTTGCATTGGACCAGTTCTCGGAGGCGAGATTGTCGAGGTCATAGACGGCGGCCGTGATCCGGCCTGGTCGCCAGACGGCAAGCGGCTGGCCTTTATTTTTGAGCGCCCCGATGCCCCGCAGGAGCTTGCCACGGTGGCGATTGACGGCACGGACGTTCGTCCCATCCTCGACGCGGATTCCACCTACCCGTTCCTGAAATTTCCCACGTGGTCTGCCGATGGCCGCACGCTGGCGGTCGAGCGCAGCATAGGTGGAGTCACCGGCGAGATCTGGCTGATTCCGAGCCGTGGCGGCGCAGCCAAGAGGTTGAGCACAATCCGCCCCGGTATTTTCCTGCATCATCCCGTGTTCACTCCGGATGGCAAGGGTTTGATTTATTCCTCCAACCGCTCGGGCGCTACCAATCTCTGGTATCGTTCGCTGAAAGACAACAGTAGCACGCAACTCACTCGCGGTCCCGGCCCAGAGGAATGGCCGGGCGTAAGCAGGAGCGGGCGTGTGGTCTTTCTGGATCACGAATCAAAAGATCGCTTATACCTTAGCTCTCTTGATCGTGCAGCCCCGAAAGAGCTTCTCGGCCACTCCCCATTACTCTGGGCGCCTTCTATTTCGCCTGATGGCCGCGAGGTAGCCGTCAGCCGTGGAGAATACAACGGCGCCTGGCACATCTGGTCCGTGCCAACCTCCGGCGGAGAGCCGCGCGCGCTCACCTCGGGCCGCGATCCACAAATCTACGGCCATTTCAGCCACGATGGGCAATGGCTGGTCTACTTTACCTGGATCCCCGGGGCTGGCCGCGTCTGGCGTGTGCCGCGAAGCGGTGGAACCGCCGAACCGCTTACCCCCGCGAATGAGGACGCCTCTTACGGCGACCTCTCGCCCGACGGCAGCAAGCTTGCCTATACGAAAACCGAAAAGCGTGTCGACCACGTGGTGATCGCGCCTATGGGCGGCGGCCCGGAGCACCAATTAACCCAATCCCCCTCAACATTGGCCCGCTGGTCGCCCGATGGCCAGTGGATTACCTTCAGCCCGGACCGAGGATATGCAGACGGCGTCTTCATCGCCCGCCCCGATGGGAGTGGCGTCAAACGAGTAACCAGAACTGGAGGATGGCCCCTCTGGCTCCCGGACGGCAAGCGTATTGCCTTCCGCACGCTGGGCGAAGATGGAAACCAGCGAGTCAATTTCGTTCACCTGCAGGATGGGAAGGTCTCAACACTTAAGGGGATTGAATTCGTGGGCGAGAACTATCCTGTTGATTTCTCCGCTGACGGCAAAGTGATGGCGTACACCGATACCGTAACCTTCTCTTCTGAAATCTGGCTCCTCGAAACACACGAGTAGCGATTTGGAGTGCGCAAGCCTACTTGCGCTGTCAAGTGCGGCAGCAAGCTGCCGCGCTCCAATCGCCGTTAGCGCCGAACCGCAACGCGCTCGACCTCCGCCTCGTAGCCCTCGTCTTGCAGCGTGGTTCCAGCAGCGGCGCGTAACGCCTGCTCGTTCGCATCTTTGGGAAGATCACTCGGGCGCTGAATTACCTCGTCACCGGCCTGAATCCGAATCATCCACTTGTTCTTCTTGTCATCCCATAAAACTTCCACTTGATCTGCGCGCATGAAAACCTCCACTCCGTCCGCCGCTATAGCATGGATGCCGCTGACTGACGTCGCTCTTTGTAAATGCAATTTATCCGATCCCGCGCTAAATTGAAAGCCCAGGAACCTTCTGTAGTATAATTCCCTGCCCGGCAAGCGCGCCCCAAAGTTCGCATGTTGAGCGGCAGCCTATTCACGAGCGCACACAAGGAAGCGAAACGGGCGCGACGTTCAGTCATGCCGGAGGTAAGCATACACGATTCCCTCACATCGCGTCCGGTGACGCGGTGCGCAGCCTCACCGGACGCGATGTGAGACAAGTTAATATGGCGGACTGTCTTGCGGCACGGCTAAAGCCGGGCCCTTTCGCAAGTCCCGGCGCCAGCGGCCAAAGACTGCCAGGGATCCCCGATAGACACTATGAAAACGGACATCCAGCAGGGCAACTCTTCACAACCTCCCAAGCTATTCGCGCCGGGGAATACGCTGCCGTTTATCCTGGTAACGGCGCTGTTCTTCCTCTGGGCAATTCCCAATAATCTCAACGATATTCTGATCAAGCAGTTCATGACTTCGTTTGAGATCACGCGCCTCGAAGCGGCCCTGGTGCAATTTGCCTTCTACCTGGGCTACTTCTGCCTTGCCATGCCCGCAGCCTTCCTGATGCGGAAGTATGGCTACAAGACGGGCTTGGTCACGGGGTTGTGTCTGTTTGGCAGCGGCGCATTTCTGTTTTGGCCGGCGGCGATCGTCCGCAGTTACGGATTCTTTCTCTTTGCACTATTCGTCATCGCCAGCGGTCTCGCGTTCCTCGAAACCGGATCGAACTCGTTCATCGCCGTGCTCGGCGATCCCAGGACTTCCGAGCAGCGGCTCAATTTGTCGCAGGCTTTCAACCCGCTTGGCTCGATTACCGGCGTGCTCATCGGCACGGTGTTCATTTTTTCAGGGATTGAACTAAACCATCAGCAGCTCGGCACGATGGCCGCAAGCGGCAGGCTCAACGCCTATCTTGAAAGCGAGACACTGCGCGTGGTAAGGCCCTATGTGGTCCTCGGCGTCATCGTATTCATCATGGCTATCGTGATTTCGAGGACCAAATTTCCTAAAGTCGCTGAAGAGGCCGCGCCGCCCGATCCGGAAAACCGGGGCAGATTCTCCGACCTGCTGCATTATCCGCACTTCTTGCAGGGCGTGTCGGCGCAATTCTTTTATGTGGGCGCTCAGGTGGGCACATGGAGCTTCTTGATCGTCTACATTCAGGATTACACGCACAGCCCGGAAAAGACGGCGGGATATCTTCTGACCGGCTCGCTGGTGGCTTTTGGCGCAGGCAGGTTTATTGCTACTTATCTGATGAAGTTCTTCCGGCCAAACAATCTGATGGGCATTTTCGGCATTATCAATGTGGTGCTCGTTGCAGTGGGTGTTATCTTCCCGGGATGGCTGGGCGTCTGGGCGCTGTTCCTTACCAGCTTCTTTATGTCGCTGATGTTCCCCACCATCTTTGCGCTGGGCATCAAAAAATTGGGACCCAACACCAAGCTTGGCGGATCGATCATCATCATGGCCATTATCGGGGGCGCAATTGCTCCGCTCGGCATGGGCTGGGTTTACAAGGTGGACCACAGCATGGCCGCCGCCATGATTATCCCGCTTATCTGCTATGCGATTGTCACCCACTATGCCTACATCGGATCGCGGGTACGCACCCCGCAGACCGCCTAATCTGAAGGCAGTCGTACCGGCGGCGCCCCGCCGTCAGTCTTTAGTAAAAGCCGACGGACGGAGGGCCGCTACAGACTACCCCGCGACATTCCGCGGCTAGATCACGGTCGACGATGCTGCGCTGATTCTTTGCTTTCTCTTTATTGATGAGGTTGAGCCTTCATGCGCTTTCGCAATGTAAGACACGCTAACAGAAGGCCGCCCATCACTGCCATGCTGTAGGTTCCAGGCTCTGGAACGGGGCTGTTCGTCCCTGCCGCGAGCGCGCCAACGGTGAATCCGTTCCAATACTCTCCACCTTTAACGGTGAAACTTAGCGAAGTGAAAGTTCCGAGGAATTCGATCGTGCCATCACCTTCGGCTCCGTGCATATCATTAGGAGCCGGTTGTGTAATGGAGGAACCGCCCCAATACGCGTTCGCCCCACCACTGAGCAAAACGAATGGCGCGCTGAAAATGTAATCCATCGGCACGCCAGCCTGACCGAGGCTCACTTCCGAGAAAATGGGGTTTGTAACTGGCGAGGAAAAGGTGAAAGTATTCGCTTTTGTATCTGGACCGCTGATGGCCACGATGCCGCCATCTGTTGACGCATTCGACACCGTCGAGCTGGTGTAGGTTGACACTGGAAGGAACCAATTCGTGGCTCCAGTGCCCGATTTCTGGCTAAACGCAATCTCGCCGCTGTAAGTGACATTGATAACCGTAGACCCCGGAAAAGTAATGGTTCCCGGAACGGTTCCTGGTGAACTGCCGGAATTGGCTCCCCAAACTGTCCAATAGACAGTGTCGGCGGACGCCGGGCGAAATGCGCCGAGCGTAATTATTACGAGAAATAGGATGTACAGGATATAACTGCGACGTAGTTGCATAATCTTCCTCCTCAGAGTCCAACTGCACACGGTCGCTTGTGCCCAAAGAAACCAATACAGTTTGGTTATTGATAAATGATTGTTGCTTTGGATGGAGCCTAGCTGTAGGAAAACCGGCTGTCAAGTAGCTGCCACACTATTAACTTGTTTGATTAACGGCGCGAGTACCAGCAGTGTAAAGCTACCCGGCACCATAGGCGGCGCGATTGCCCCGCTCGCCATGTGCTGGATCTATAAGCTGGACCATAGCAGGCCGCCGCCATGATTATCCCGCTCATTTGCTACGCCGTCGTCGCCTATTACGGATGCAAAGTACTAATCCCTCAGGGCAGCATTGCAGCAGCACGGTAGCCTTCAAGGTCATCGCCAATGGCGATAATAAAAGCCGCGTCCAAAAAAGAAAGTAGGCCCGAAATATGCAGGGTAAAGCGGCGGCCCGTAAAAGCCGTAGTAGAGAGGAGGGTAGTAGTACGGCGGTGGAGGCGGGGGACAGCCATTGGGACCGCATGTGAGGGACGGCCGCGCCGGAGGCTGCGCGCTGGCCGTTTGATAGTCTGCCGGCCGCACGTAACGGAATGCCTGGGGGGCTCGTGCGGTGGAGATGGCGACCGATGTTTCAAGTCTGAAAGTCAACTCAGACTCCGGATAAATCATCGTGGGCCGCCCGCGGGTCAGCAGGACACCTAACGTTCCCGCCACAGCGCCGGCTCCAGCGCCGATAGCCGCGCCCCGGCCCCAGTCGGCCGCGGCGCCCACAGCGGCGCCGAGAGCGGTGGTCCCCGCCACTGCGCCCGCGTCGCGGCCTTTCGACGTGGGACCAACTTGCCCGTCGAAACTGGTGTGAATTGAAACCGGCTCGCCATCGACGAGCGTAAGACTGGTTAATTCGACCGCCAGACGCGAGACGCCCTTGATGCGGCCGGCTTTTTGCGCCTCGATCACTTGCCCGCCAACCGTTTCCCCGCTGGCGGCGACAACAACCCCATCTACCACGATGGGTTTCTCCAGCGTGGCCGAGAATTGATCGCCGGCTTGGTTTTTGTCCGAGGAGAGCATCTGATCCACCCGGACGGTGACGAACGTTCCCTGTTTCATCACCAGGCGCGCGGGTATGGTTTGCCCTAGCTCACTTTCGGAGGACTGCGGTGGGGCGTCAGTTTGGTTCTCCGAAGGCGAAGAATAATAATAATGCGCGGGCGGGGGACCGCTGAATCGATGCCATCCTCCGGAGTCTTGCGAAGTTTGCCCGGCGGGAGGAGGCGCGCTCGATTGGTCCTGGCCGAAGGCCAAAGGCGATGCGGTAATCATGAGTGCCGTCATCCAGCACACAACAGTGAAAACAAGTGGGGTTCGGATCTTTCTCATAGCTTCTCCTTGCAGCAAAAAAACAGAGTGGCATCTCTTCTGCCAAACCGCCATCATCGGCAAGTTGTTTATATTCTATGAGGTACCTGAGCGCACTTTAACAAATCCAATGGCTACTGTGGCCCAAAGCCACCATCGGTGGCTTATTTGGGCCAATATCTGAAATAGCACCGCCATCTTGGCGGCGGGTCCGAACAAAATACCGACAAGGTGCGGCGTTACGAAGCGAGGCGCTACGGCGCGAGAACAATGAGGGTGAAGCTATCCGGCACCATAGGCGGGCGGCGGAAGCGCGGCCGCTGGCCTTGAGCAGATGCGGGCGGCTCTGGTGGCATCGGTCCAAACTTGGCAGTAATCAGAAATACGTTGTGGGTTTTCGGATCGATTTCCATCGTGCGCGCGCCGCGCTCGGTGGTTACATTTTGAACAACGTTGAAGTCCGTAGGCGACGATTCCTTCACCACGGTCAGCGTGCCCTCACCTCCGCCATTTGAGCTAAAGGCGAGGTCTGTACCTGGAGCGAAACGGTTGGCATCCACACCGGGGCCAATGGCGGGTGTGGCGATCACCTTGCCCGTATCCGCGTTGATCACAGCCATCATCTGATTGTGGCACCCGGCAAAGAGAATTTGATGCTTGGCGTCAATCGCCAGGCCGGAGGGCGATTCGCAGGGCGCCATCGGCCAGCGCGCCTCGATTTTGAGCGTGCGCGTATTAATTTTCAGTTCCGTACTTTTGTCCTCGAGGTTGTTGTAGATGAAGCCGCGGCCGTCGGCCACGGCAAACTCGGGTCTGCCTCCAAGATCAATGGTGCCCGCCACTTTGAGCGTTTTGGCATCGATCGCGGTCGAATTTCCGCTGCGCCCGTTGAATGTGAACACGCGCCGGGACGCAGGGTCATAGGCGATGCAGTCCGGATTGTGGCCGGTCACTTTCACCGCTCCAATTGTTTTGAGTGTTTGCAGGTCAAAAACCGTGACTTGGTCCGCTCCGCCGTCGCTGATGAATCCGCGGCCAAGCTTGGGCGCGACGGCGATACCGTGCACGCCCGGCGTATCCGGGATATCGCCCACCACCTTGAACGTGTCCGCATTGACCACCATCACGTGCGTGCCGTGCGAGACGAACAGATGGCGGTGCAAGCTGTCAAACCCCATGTAATCCCAGAAACCTTCGCCGCCCAACACAACTCGCTTGATGATGTGATAGTTCACTGGCGCGTCCTGCGGTGGAGCGGCCGAAGTAGCCGGAAAGGCTGAAAGCATCAGAGCCAGTACCAGAAAGAGAAGCCTCGACGACCCGCTTTTTGTGCGGCCTTTGATAACAGATTGCATAGTTCCTCCAGTAGTCTGAATCTCAATTTTTGGGAATTACAGATTAGAGTGAGACCCACTATTGTAGCGGCAGCCAAAGCCTACTTGGGGCCACCGCACTTTGTGCCTTGGTATCCTTGCGAGAGGCTTTTTGATTTCTCCGTCGTGCCCGAAACCAGATTGGCGGTTTTCCCGCGCCAAATCAGCCGTCATCATACAGCACTCCAGCCGCACCGGACGGGGAAAATCCACTTTTGGTTAACGCCACTCGATAAACGCCTGCGGAGTTCTAAATGTGACGAGAGATTTACAATTGAGACGCGAGAGATGGACTGGGCGGCGGATCATCGCCAGCCTGGAGGAGAGTCTAGTTCCTGAGGCTCACCGGCTCCCCGCCGCCCCGTCTGGTGCCGCGCTAGCACCTTGACCGGATATCCCTTTCGAGGTACCCGATTCGTATAATATCCATTTTGCTATTAAGTCAATAGGTTGTATGTTGCAAATGCAACATAGTTGAACTTTTATTCTAGCGGTGGTCTCGATCCGACAGTCGTTATTGTTTGAAAAATTGGCGGTCGGAGACTCCCGAGACAGACAGTTTACGAGTGATTCCGCGGGCCAGGCGGCTGATCCTGAAGGATCACGCTTCGCAAGGAGCTGCGCACGCGCAAGCCGCGACTGTAATCAATGAAGCCCGACTTCTTGAACTTATTCATGAAGGAACTCACCCTGGAACGGTCAGCGCCGATCATCCGGGCAAGCGTTTCCTGGCTGACTTTCGGAATGACTTGGCGCTCTTCGTTGCCTTCGCCATCTTTGCCGAAATGAGCTAGCAACAGGAGCACGCGGGCCAGCCGTTTTTCGGCGGGATTAAAGAGCTGGTCAATAAGGTCTTCTTGAATGCGCCGCATTCGAAGAACAAGATGGAAGATGAAAAACTCAGAAAATTTGGGGTCCTGCTCAATCAATTGCAAGACCGATTGCTTTTCGATGCGTAGGACGCGGGCGCTTCCCATCGCGGAAGCCGTCATCATATACATTGGCTGCCCGCCCATCAGGCAGCTCTCGCCGAAAAAGCTGCCACGCTCCAGGATGCCAATCACAGCCTCCCGGCCTTGCCTTGAGATCACCGTGAGCTTGACGGCTCCCTTCTGAATATAAAACAACGCGCTCGCAAGATCTCCCTGCGAAAAAATGGCTTGTTTGTTGCGCAGATCAAGTGCAGATTTCCCCCTAGTGATATTCGCCAGGAGTGCCTCTGGCTCGATCGAGGCCGTATTTTTCCGCGCCATGCCGCTGCCTGACTTTCTTCCCCTTTGGAGACCGGCTCTAACCGGCCGTTAACATCAGCCCTCCCCTTTTTTATAACTAACCTTGAAACCGAATTTGTCACGAGGCAATAGCACTTTGGTACCGCAGCACACCCGTCTGTTTCTAGTCTTTGGGGGGCGCCCGCTTTGTCGCGCAGAGTTTTGCCCTTAAAACTCTGCGGTTTTCCCCAAAAATCAGAGATTAGAAATGCCGCGATCGTGTTGCAAACTCTAATGGGTATTTTTTTCAAGCTGGCTTAGCCGCTGTTCTTTTTGACTCGCTAAGCCGAGAGCGTAGGCCTGGATAAGGCTGGCATCGTCGTTAAAATGGCCGAGGAGCCGTGTAAGCTGCATGGCGGTTTCTTCCTGGTCGTTGTCGTAGGCAAGTTCAGTAAGGTCATAGATTTCGTCCGCCAGTTCTTCGGTCTGAGCGGAAAGCGTCATCGTGACCACTAGATTCTCAGGCCGGCTTTTGAAATCCTGGAGTGTTTTTTTGAGGTCCACCACGGTTTGTTGACGGTCTTTGATCCTGCGGCGCCCGAACGTCTGCCCTTTCGCGTCAAACATGGGCAGCTTAGTCTTGGACATGCTCTCGAAAGCATCGTTCACCTGCTCAACGTCGCTGGTGAACGTTTTCAGAAACACCGGTAGATTCGAAAATGTCAACTTATCTATCTCTGCTTGAGCTCCAAAGCCGGACGTGGCGGCGCACAGAACGATCACGAGAAGCAGCGCTGTTGCGGTTTTCATAAAGGTTGCTCCTTCATTCAGTCTAAACCATGCGGCCCGGCTGTGGACGCGCCGCGTCAAAATAGCGCATCGGGTTTTCACCTTAGATATTCCTCGCAAGCACCGGATTGCCGCTTTTTTTTACTCCCTCTATACTTTTCCTTGTAATTTACATTGCATGCCGGTAAATAGAGCCGAGGGGAACCCGTGCCAGCTAAATGGCGCACATCGGGAGGTTCCTCATGCCAGACTCGAAAAAAATCCAAACACAATTAACTGCTCTCCTCCTTATTCTGACCGGAGTAAGCGTGATAGCCATAGCGCAATTCAGGGCAGGAGTGCAAGGGACAGTGACCGACTCTACTGGGGCAGTAATTCCCGGAGCAACGTTGACGCTTCAAAACAATCAGACCGGCGCGGTTCATACGACCACAACCGATGGCAAAGGGTATTACAATTTTTCTTTTCTCCCAGCGGGCGACTACACGCTAAGCGCCAGCAAGCCAAACTTCAGCACCACCTCGCGGAAAAACGTGCGCGTGAGCGCCGAGCAGGTGCAAGGCGTGGACCTTGTGCTAAAGCCCGGACAGAGCGCGCAGACGGTCACTGTGACCGGCGTCACCAGCCCCGCCTTTCAAACCGAAAGCGCAAGCATTGCGGGAGAAATCACCAACCATCAGATTACTTCCCTACCCCAAATTGGGCGCGACCCTTATGAACTGCTGCGCCTCGCGCCCGGCGTATTTGGCGACGGTGCGCGCAACGGGTCTGGCCTTTCCGTCGCGCTTCCCAACACGACAGGACCCGGCGGGTCAAATCTGAGCATCTTCCAGGTGGAAAACCAGGTTCCGGTGGTGTCCAACGGGCAGCGTCTTTCGGAAAACAATTACATCGTGGACGGGGTAAGCGCCAACAGCCTCACCTGGGGCGGCGCGGCGGTGATTACCCCGAATCAGGAGTCAGTGGAAGAAATCCATGTCTCTTCCACCAGCTATTCGGCGGAAGACGGGCGGAACTCGGGCGCTCAAGTCGAGACCGTCACCAAGAGCGGAACCAATCAATTCCACGGCAGCGGGATTTTCCTTTTCCAGCGCCCCGGTCTCGACGCTTACAACAAATGGGGGGGACCTTTCGGCGCGCCCCCAACGCGCGTGGATGACCGCTACAACCAGTTTGGAGGCAGCTTCGGCGGCCCCATCCGCAAAAACAAGCTCTTTCTCTTTGCATCTTACGAAGGTCTCCGGGATAACTCCACTAATTTTGAAAACGCCTTTATGGCCACGCCACAATTCGTTCAGACGGTCATCAATCAGCGACCCGGAAGCGTCATGGCCAAAATCTTCAACGAGCCGGGAATTACGCCGCGCCTGATGCAATCGCTGACCGTCCCGTGTCCCAGCGGCTTCAAGGCGGGCACCTGTCAACAGGTGACAGGCGGCCTCGATATTGGCTCGCTCACGGGCGGGACGGGCTCTTACGTGGATAATACGAAAGATCCAACGGGCGGCGGCCTTGACGGAGTGCCTGATATCGAATACGGACAGTTCTCTCTACCTCAGCAGAATGTCGGCAACCAATACGACCTGCGCATGGATTACACGCCCGACGCCAAGGACACCCTTACCGGTAGCGCCTACGTCACCACGCTGAAAACACTTGCCAGCGACCCTTCGACTGACGGCGAGCCCATCGCGGACGTGCGAAATACGCCATTGAATACCGTTGCCATGCTGGCTTACAACCGGACAATTTCGCCCACCACGCTCAACATTGCCCGCTTCAATGTGACGCGCTACGCCTACAATCAGCTTCAGGCCAGCGCGGGAACGAACTGGGGCGTGCCGAGGCTCGACGTGCAGAACCTGGCGAATAACACCCTTTCCGACATTCAATTCGGCGCGCCGCAAGCCAGCGCCACGCCCGGCATCTTCGCCGAAAACACGTTTGAGTTTAACGATAAGCTTAGCAAAATCGCTGGGAATCACGATATCGAGGTTGGCGCGCAAATCACCCGCGACCAGGACAACAACAACTTGCTCGGCAGCGCCCGGCCTGTCTATTCGTTCCAGGGCTTGTGGAACTTCGCCAACAGCGCCCCAGTGTATGAGGGCATCAGCGCCAGTCCTGTCACGGGCGGCCCTCCGCAGACGCAGGTTTACCTGCGGACGGGCGACTATGCGGTGTTCGGCCAGGATGGATGGAAGGCCAAGCCCGACCTCACATTAACGTTCGGCTTGCGCTGGGAATATTTCACGCCCATGACGGAAGCCAATGGACTCGTGCCCAATTTGCAGTTTGGCTCGGAAGGGCTGCTCAACGCCAAAGTGGCGCTCTCCAACCGGCTTTATAACCCCACGTACCACAATTTTGGCCCGCGATTTGGCTTTGCCTATAATCCCACATCACATCCTAATTTGGTTATCCGGGGTGGATTCGGGATTTACGAAGACCGTATTCCCGACGTGATGTTCAGCAATATCGACACCGATCCGCCGCTGGTGGCGACTTACGGCCAATGCTGCGGCAGCGTTGCCTCCCCTTTTGCCAACGGGAAAATTCTATTTTCGACGGGCGCCAATGGCTCGCCACTGAGCTACCCCATTAACCCAACCCTTGCGGTCGGGATTGATCCTACAACCGGAACGCCCAAAGGCTCATCCGTCACGGTGTGGGGTGCTCAGCCGGGCACGGTGAATCCCTTTGTTGAAGTCTATTCGCTCGACGCGCAATACAAGCTGCCGGGCAACTGGGTGGCGTCTCTCGGCTACCAAGGCAGCGCCGCGCATCACCTCACGCGGCTGGTCGATCAAAATTATCTCTATCCCCTTCCTAACCCGACACCGTTTAACGCGATTTACATCCCGCAAAGCGACGTCAACTCCAACTACAACGCTTTGAACGCCAGCCTTGACCATACGTTCTCGCACGGGCTGCAAGTTTCCGCCAAGTACGCCTATGCGAAAAGCCTGGACGAGCTTTCTTATGGCGGGCCGGGCGCGGTGACGAATCAAACGTATCCGCAAGTGCTGAAGTCCGAATATGGGCCGTCCGATTTCGATACTACTCATTTTTTTGCCATCGACGAGGGCTATACGCTGCCGTTCTATCGCTCGCGTCACGGCCTTTTAGGCGAAGCTTTCGGCGGCTGGGAACTTTCCGGCATTACGACCTACCACACAGGTTTTCCCTGGACAGTAAAGATTGGCCGCTCGGTGCAAACCCCTGGAGGGCCCACACTGGCGCCCACGCGGCCAACGGCGTATTGTGGATGCGTGCAGCAAAACACATCCAATTCCGCCTTCATGACACCCGGCGCAATGTTCCCCGGCGGAGGCGGCAAGTATTTCAACATCACCGCCTCCGGACCACCCGGAATAGGACGCAATTCATTCTGGGGCCCTCGCTATTTTTCCACTGACGCCAGTCTGAAGAAACATTTTGCGTTGCCCGTTGGCCTCCATCTGGGAGAAAATGCAGGTCTTGACTTGCAGGCAAACTTTTTCAATGTCTTTAATCAGCTTAACCTGCTTCCCATCGGGTTTTACAGCAACGGTGCGTTCGCGGACAATAACGAATTCTTTGGCATGGCAGACGGCGCCGAGGCAGGCCGAGTGATTGAGTTGCAAGCTCGATTTAGTTTCTGAGGCGGGCGCCTTGTAGCGTAGCGTTCTTAATCTTAACGCTGTGACTTTATGTTGGAACTACGGGGAAAAAGTGTAGGGTTGAAGAACGAACTCTGCGCTACCCCGGTCCAACCGGCGACAATCCCCCCGGAATCCCTACTTACCATTGAGGACACCTATTGGCGTGACGATCCATTCCAGGTGTAGCAGCCGCCATCTGGTTCGACTCATCATCCCGCTGCTTTTGTGTTTTGCCGTGATTCTTCAGCCGGTCACGTTAACGGCTTTTCAGGGACTGGGTGAGCGCGGCCTGACAAAGCGCGGGCTGGACAAGAACGACCGGGCATTTCTCGAAGAACTTTCATACCGCTGTTTTCTCTTTTTCTGGGAACAGGCGGACCCGCACACTGGCCTCATTCCCGACCGCGCGCTGGTGGTGGGGCTGCCGGCGCCCGGCCGCGCCCGGAATATTGCAAACGTCGCGGCAACGGGTTTTGGGCTGACCGCTATTTGCCTGGGCGCGAAACATCGCTGGATCACTCCCGAGCAAGCGAGGCGGCGGATTTTGCTGACGCTGAACTTCCTGGCGACACAGGCGCCTGAAGTTCACGGCTTTTACTACCATTGGATGGATAAGACGAATGGCCAGAGGATCATGCACAGTGAAATCTCCTCAATTGACACGGCGCTGCTGCTGGCCGGCGTCTTAACCACGCGGGAGGCATTCCCTCATGACCGGGAAATTGTACGCCTGTCCACTTTCATTTATGAACGCGCGGATTTCACATGGATGCTGAATGGCAGCCCCGTCTTGCTTTCTCATGGCTGGGTTCCTGGTGCCGGATTCATCACGCACCGGTGGGATTCGTATTGCGAGTTGATGATCCTTTATTTGCTGGCCCTCGGATCACCTACTCATTCGATTCCCGCAAGCTCATGGTACGCTTGGCGGCGCCCCTTGGTTCATTTCCAAGGTTACACTTTCGTCGGAGACCTGCCGCTCTTCACGCAGCAATATACGCAGGCCTGGATAGAATTGCGCGGGCTGCGCGACGCGCCGCCTTCCAACATCGACTTTTTTCAAAATTCCGCTGCGGCGACGCTGGCCAATCGCGCCTTCTGTCTCCACTTTGCCAAGGCGTTTCCCAAGAGCTACTCAGACAAGATCTGGGGAGTGACGGCCTCCGATAGTTCGCGCGGCTACATCGTCTGGGGCGAACCCTCTGATTTTAGCGTGATCGATGGCACTGTCGTGCCATGCGCTCCGGGTGGATCACTGATCTTCACGCCTGCCGTCTGTTTGCAGGCGCTCAAAGCCATGCGCGATAAATTTGGAAGCAAGGTTTACAGCCGCTACGGCTTCACGGACGCTTTTAACCCTACTGAGGGATGGTACGACCAGGACGTGATTGGCATTGACACGGGCATCACCTTGCTTAGCGCGGAAAACCTCCTCGACGGAGGCGTATGGAGATTGTTTATGCACAATAACAACATCCAGCGAGCAATGCTTCTGGCTAAGCTTCGGCCCGAAGGCGTATTTAGCGGAGTTTTCAAACGCTATTACCAGTTTTATGAACAGCACACTCTTTTTTAAGGTTGGGAGGCGCTCACGCTATGGCTATAATAACCCTATCCACACCCGATGTTTCACAAGTCCGGATTACTCATGAATCCTGGAAACATTGTGAAAAGGCACTGATTTATCTGTGCCGCGACACGCTCTTTGTCATTTCTGCGCGCTTCACATGAGAACCGTCAGTTTAACGAAAACTGGACTACAAATTCTCAGTAGCTATTTGTAGGTTTCAATTCGCAGCCAGGAAGGAATAAATCCAGTGCTCGATCGCAGACATTTTCTTGCTTCAATTGGAACGGCCGTGGCCGGCTCCTTAGGCGCTTCCGCGGCCAAGGAATTTGGAGGCCAGACAGGCGGGCAGGCCGAGCAGCCCTCCCCCAATCCGCAAGCTCCTGGACCGGGACAAGCGCTGACGTTCACCATCGATGCACGGCGGCCCGTCGGTACGTTCGCGCACTATTGGGAACCCATCGTCGGATCAGGCCGCGCCAATTTAGCTCTGCGCACGGATTTTCACGATGACCTTGGCGAAGTTCACCAGCTCGCCGGAATGCAATCTGTCCGCTTTCACGGAATCTTTGACGATGACAACGGGGTATGCCGCTTGAACCCGCGCGGCGACGTAGTCTACAACTTCCAATACGTCGACCAGATCTACGACAGCTTGCTCGACGCAGGCGTGCGGCCGTTTGTTGAATTGAGCTTTATGCCTCAGGCGCTTGCGAGCGGCAGCAAAACAGTCTTCTCTTATAAGGCGAACGTCACTCCGCCGAAAGATATGGACGCATGGGTGCAATTGGTCACAGCGTTTGCCCGGCACCTTTTCGACCGTTACGGGGGCGCCGAACTGAGCCGGTGGATGTTCGAGGTCTGGAATGAACCCAATCTCGATTTCTGGGCGGGGACGCAAGATCAGTACTTCGACCTTTACCGGCGCACAGCGAACGCATTGAAAGCTGTTGACACGCGGCTACGCGTCGGCGGCCCGGCAACTGCCCAGGTGGCCTGGGCTTCGGAATTCATCACCTACTGCTCACAGCAAAACGCTCCAGTGGACTTTTTCAGCACGCACATTTATGCGAACGACCCGCAAGCCAAGATTTTCGGGCGCGAAACGGACTATGCTGTCGAAGACGTCATCCCGCTGGCGCTGCGCAGACTGCGTAATCAAATCACCTCCTCGCCCCTGCCGCGCTTGCCTATCTATATTTCGGAATGGAATTCCACCTACATGAATGATTCGGCCATTACCGATACAGCCTACAATGCCGCTTTTATCGTTCACACCCTCAACGGATGCAGGGGACTGGTGGACGCGATGTCGTATTGGTGCTTTAGCGACGTGTTCGAGGAGCAGGGCGTGGCGACGAATATCTTTTACGGAGGCTACGGCCTGATTGCCATGCGCCGTATTCCCAAACCGTCTCTCCACGCTTTCACGCTGCTGCACCGGCTCGGCCACGAGCGGCTGGCCGTCGGTCAAGGTCCTGCAATAGCGACCCGGCGCCCCGACGGCTCAGTAGCCATCATAGTCTGGAACCTCAGCTCTCGGGACAAAACAGGAAAACCGGCGTCCGAATCGCCGTTATCCTTGCGCATCGTAATCCGCGGGCTTGGAAAGCAAAACAAACTGGCGGTTACGCACGTTGATGACGCGCACGGCTCCGCAATGGATGCGTATCAGAAAATGGGCAGCCCGCAATATCCCACTTCGGAGCAGATTGATACCTTGCGCAAGGCCGCTCAATTACCCGAGCCGGATCACAGCCTGGTTGCGGGCCGAGGGTACACGGAAGTCCCCATCGATCTTCCTCCAAATGGCATCGCTTTGCTGGAATTCCGAAGCTGAGCGGCAAAGACGGCCGCGTGGCCAGGGCATCATCTTACCCATGACATATGCAATAGAGCTGCTGCCTTTCATCCTCAGGCTGGCAAAGGCTTAATCACCATCCCGATCGTAAGGCGAGGCATGCATCGTTCGATCGATGAGGAGCCGATGCGTCTTTTGGCTAACCTCATTCGTATACTCTTTACAATGGGCGCGACGACTTGCTGGTTTTCGACTCTTATGGCCGACGATGCGAAGATCCTGGCCCGCGGTTTGCGCCGTCGTGACCCCCAGATGCTCGACCGCCTGATTGAGCAATATCAATACCGGCTGTTCCGCTATTTGCTCTATCTCACCGCGAGCCGCGAAACTGCGGAGGACCTTTTCCAGGAAACCTGGATGCGGGTGCTCGACCGCGGCCACCAGTACGACGGGAAGTCGAGTTTTGAGATCTGGCTTTTCGCCATAGCGCGGCATCTGGTCGTTGATTGGCAGCGGCAGAAGAAACCTCAAAGCCTTGACGGGCTCATCGACCCTGAAGACGCCAAGAAACCCTTGGACATCGAAGACATGGATCGTCCTTCAGCTTTAGAAGTCATAACCAACCACGAAGAGCAAGGATATATTCAGAAATGCCTCACCCGCCTTCCGACGGTTTACCGTGAAGTCTTGTTGTTGCGATTTCAGGAAGAACTGGCACTTGGGGAAATCGCCGCGATTGTGGCAGCGCCGCTTTCGACTGTGAAGTCGCGGCTCTATCGGGGGCTCGAAGCTC
>DASZAA010000317.1:0-4411 GCA_035945615.1 Terriglobia bacterium | reverse complement strand
CATGTTTCTGTCGCGCAAGCTGGACGACAAAGAAATCCAGCTCAAGCAGCAGAATCGCTCTTTTTTTCAAATCAGCGCCGCCGGGCATGAAGCCATTCAAGTGGCGGCGGCAATGTGCCTGCGGCCCGGCTACGACTGGTTCTACCCCTATTACCGCGACCGCGCACTGTGTCTGCAACTAGGCGTCACCCCTTACGAAATGCTGCTGCAGGCGGTCGGCTCCAGGGAAGACCCCGCCTCGGCGGGGCGGCAGATGCCGTCACATTGGTCGTCACCTTCGCTGCACATCGTCACCCTCTCCAGCCCGACCGGCAGCCAGATTCTGCAAGCTGTGGGGGCCGCAGACGCCAGCCTCTATTTTGACCGCGTCCAAGAAGCGGCGGAACTCTCGCGCAGCTTCCATCAGGATGAAGTCTCATTTGTTTCGCTGGGCGAGGGCGCGACCAGCGAGGGTGAATTTTGGGAGTCGGTCAACTGGGCATGCAACGGTAATCTGCCTTTGTTCTATGTGATCGAAGACAACGGCTACGCCATTTCGGTAACGACGGACGTGCAGACCGCGGGCGGCAGCATTTCCCGGCTGCTCAGAAATTACCCCAATCTTCTTGCCATCGAGTGCGATGGCACGGATTTCGTGGCCGCCTACGAAGCCTGCGCCAAAGCTGTTGAACACGCGCGCAAGCGGCGCGGCCCGGCGCTGGTGCATGCACATGTTGTACGACCATATTCTCATTCTCAGTCGGATGATGAGCGCCTGTATAAGCCGGAGGCAATCCGCCAACAGGAAGCAAAACGAGATCCGCTGGCGCGCTCGCGCCATTATCTGCTCAGCCTAGAACTGGCCGGTGAAAACGAATTAGCCGCCCTTGAAGCGGGCATCGAGCAGGAAATTCGTGAGGCCGTTGATAAGGCGCTTGCGTCGGCGCCGCCCGACCCCTCGACCGTATCCCTTTATCTCTATTCTCCCTCCACCGACCCCACCTCGGACCGCTTCGATCATCCCCCCCGGTTTCATGGCGAGCCGAAAACGATGGTGGATCTCATCAATGCCTGTCTCAAAGACGAGATGGCGCGCGACCCGCGCGTGGCCGTTTTTGGGGAAGACGTTGCCGATTGCAGCCATCAGAGTGAGTTGCCACAAGTGAAGGGCAAGGGAGGCGTTTTTAAGGTCACGCACGGCTTGCAGCGGAAGTTTGGCCTGGAGCGCTGCTTTAATACACCTCTGGCCGAGGCCTCGATTGTCGGGCGCGCTACCGGTATGGCTGAGCGCGGCTTGAAGCCTGTGGTTGAAATCCAGTTTTTTGACTATATCTGGCCCGCCATGATGCAAATCCGCGACGAACTGACCACCATCCGCTGGCGCTCGAACAACGGCTTTTCGTGCCCGATTGTCATACGCGCGCCCATCGGCGGCTATCTCGCAGGCGGAGCTATTTATCACAGTCAGTCAGGGGAATCCATTTTCACTCACCTTCCCGGCCTGCGCGTGGTGATGCCTTCAACGGCCCTCGACGCCAACGGACTGCTGCGCACTGCCATCCGCTGCGACGATCCGGTGCTTTTTCTCGAGCCGAAACATCTTTACCGCCAGACGCACAATCGCAGCCCCTATCCCGGCCCTGACTACATGATCCCATTTGGAAAAGCGAAGCTGGCGCGCGAAGGCCCAGACTTGACGATTATCACTTACGGGGCGCTTGTGGTGCGTTCGATTCAGGCGGCTAAGACGCTGGAGAAGGAAGGCATCCGCGCGGAGATTTTGGACCTCCGCAGCCTCGCGCCCTATGACTGGGACCTGATTAGCGCGTCGGTGAAGAAAACCAGCCGGGTGATGGTGGTTCACGAGGACACTATTTCGTGGGGTTACGGCGCCGAGATTGCGGCGCGCATTGCGGAAGAGCTTTTTGAATTTCTCGATGCGCCCGTGCGCAGGCTAGGGGCGAAGGATGTGTTCGTCCCCTACCATCCGACGCTCGAGGCAGCCGTGCTGCCTCAGCCGGAAGATATCATCCGCGTGGCGCGCGAGCTGGCGGCGTACTGAGCCACCCGCAGGCCGCGCGTCAAAACTTTTTGATGATTTTCACCACTGGCGCGAAGCGAACCGAATCAGGATCATCCTGTTTCTCGGGCGTATCCATAGGATGATCCGCAACAGGCAAGAACTGAGGATGATCGAGCGTGGCATTGAGCCACTTTTCCAGCATATCGGTTCCCGTCTGACCGATATAGTTGAAGACGGGCCTGCCGGTGCGGTCAAGAATCACAATCTGCGGGATGTTTCCGGCAAAATACTTTTGTACCAGCTTGTTCTGTTCCCCGGACCAGCCGTAGTTGAAGTCAATAATCACAAAGTGCACGCGGTCTTTGTATTCGTTGTAAAGGTCCACTGTGGTGCGCGCCTGGCGCTTGGCGTTATAGCAGAACTCGGCGTAAAAGACGATGAAATTGGGCACGCCGGGTTTTACGGTTTCCATCATATTGTCGCCCATGATGAGCGCGCCTTGCATTCCATTTTTCTTATAGTTCAGCTTGGGATTGAGCACCAGATTCTCCGCCCCCATCAGAAACGATGGCAGAAGCAGTGCAAACGCAAGCGCGGCCACGAGCCGGTATTTGAGCATAGGGCTGATCCTTGATACGTAAATATTGCGTTGGCTTCGTGCAAAAACGATCTAAGATTTACGGATGCAAATTACACTTCCTTAGATGTAAATCAATCCCCAAAAGCTGCATGAATCGCAGTGTTTTCGCGCCCTCAATCGACGGCTGGGACGCCCGTGATTTCCTGAAGAACACGGTACGGCGCCCTTTCCGGAATCAGCATAGCGCGGCGGGAAATGAAAAACGTTTGTTCAAGCGCGAAGCGGCCGCTGAGGACCGCGTGCGGCACGAGATCGGTATAGACCAGCCACGTAGATCCCGGAGGGAATTCCCATTTCGATTTCGGGCAGTTCTGCTGAAAATCCTGATTGCCCTTCAGATAGTGATGAAAGCTCAGCATGAACTCATCGTAAGGCGCGCGGTCGACAACGGGTAATCCGGCGGCGCGAGCCGCACGCGCTGCGCGGCGGACCATCGCGCGCCAGGGCGAGCGGGATCGCGCTGCGACGCGCCCGAAGCTTGCGGGATCGCCATAATTCTTCACCAACCGGTCAAACGGATCGCTGGTCAGCCACACGCGGGATTGATCCGGATTGAGGTTCGTAAACACGCGCAAAATGCGGTCGCCATTTGAAGGCCGGGTTGGGAACGCATCCACGTGCAGCAAGTCGTTGCGCTTGCTTTGGGGTAGATTTCTACCCTCCTCCTCAATCGATCTGAAGCTGGCAAAGTCCAAACGCCAGCGGCCCGCATAAGGCAAAAGGAATCGGTCGACAAATTGAGAAATGTTTTGCGAGTAGGTGCGCATGACTCCGCGCATCTTGGTTTCGTCCGCGCTGCCCTGCGTGAGGCCGTTGATGCGGTCGCGAGCGGGCTTATAGGAAATGTTCTTGTGATGCGCTGAGCCGCTTTGCCTCGCCTGAAGCAGGAAGGCCCGGTCTTGCTCCGGCAAAGCAAAGGGAGTTTCTGCGAAAAAGAGGATGTCGCCCTCTTCCAGGCGCTCGCAGTAGCGGCGCGCGCGCGCTTCCGCCTCGGTGGGCAGAGACCAACCCGCGGCGGAATATCCTTTGGCGTCAATTAAACCCATGCGTCTGTCATGCCCCAGCGCAATGAATTACCGTGAGCGGCTGCGAAGCGGCTGGTGTTTATTCGCCTTCGCCGAGCCAATGTCCAACGGCTTTCAGCGAAGGAACATTGTCGCAGACCGCTTTGAAGGCGGCGGTGATGGGGACGGCAAGGACCAGCCCCATCGCTCCCCACAGCCACCCCCACAGCATCATGGCCAGGGTTACAGAAAGCGCGTTGAGCCGCACCCGGTTGCCCACCAGTTTGGGCGTCAGCATGTTCACCGAAATAAAATGCACCACCGAGACGGCGGCCGCAATAATGATAATGGGCGCTGCGTTATCGAACTGCATCAGAGCCACCAGCAGCGGAGGCAGCGCCGCCAGAGCCACGCCAATGTAAGGGACCAGATCCAGAACCGCCGATATTCCGGCCAGGATTAAAGCATAACGAAGATGAATCAGCACGTAAACGGGCGCGATAATGGCCATCGAGACCAGCGCTACCAGGATGTTTCCAAACACGTACTCGCGCACCATCGAGCCGATGGAATCAAGAATGCGCTCAACCTGCCCGTGATGCTCATCGGGAAAAAGGAAGACGGTCGCGGAGCGCACGTGGCGCTTTGACGTGAGCATAAAAAACACAAGAAAGGGAATGAACATCACCGTCACTGCAAACGTATACACCGAGCCAATCCCGCGCAGCAGAAAAGCCGTCCACCCGGATTGCTGCTGAAGCTGCA
>DASZAA010000316.1:0-13955 GCA_035945615.1 Terriglobia bacterium | reverse complement strand
GATATAGCGCCCGCTAGGGAAATAAAGCACGCGATGCGCGTCAATAGCCTTCTGAATAGCGGCTGTCTCGTCAGTTACGCCGTCTCCGGTGACGCCGAGCGTGTGCACGTTCACCCACTCATCTGTCGGCGGCAACGCCGTGATCGCGGGTGGCAATGGCGCGGGCATTGCGGCGAGAGACGTCGCGTGGTCTATCATCCCGATAGAACCAGTCATGCCCTCGCCGGGGACGATTAAGCCATAGTTGAAATCGGTCATCCGGTAAACCGGACCTTTGCCGGCAATCTTCCTACCGCTTTCACGTAGGAGAGCAAATGTGGGCACGTCCTTACAGACAGCGTTCTCGAAGCCGATTTCGGTAAGTGGGCTCTTCTCATTGCTGATGATGACGGCGGCGCGGGTTATGTTCTCGAAACGGCTGTCTTTTACCCACAGTTCGTCCGAGTAATGCGGATCAATATCGATGGCAGCGGGCGTGTTGCGGAACGTATCGCGGATCAGCGTGAGCCCAGCTTCGTGCTCGCGGATCGCGGCCTCACGCTGGCCGTCAAACACAGAATCGATCAGGGTGAATTGCCAGGCAGGCGAAGTCTTGTCTGTCAAGATGCCGTAGCGCCCGCCGTAGAAACGCAAATCCTCAGCTTCGTTGCCGACCTCAGTTAGCCCGGCAAGGCCGGATCCGATGTGAAAATCGATATGGCTCAGGTAAGAATGCTGCGCCACGTGGAACCGGATGGCGATCGCGGCCGGGTTGCCGTCTCCAATTTCAAAATCGATATTGCTCATCGCCGAATAGAACGTGCCAGGGTTGGCGTCCGCAATGTTGGCGTTAGGTGGAACCGTGCCCGGCGGCGGAAACGGTATGCGGAAGGGCATCCTGAATGCGCCGCCGGGCGCCGCGCTACGCAGCGCGCGCAGCCGGGCGCGGAACTGGGCGTCGAACCGGAAGCCGGTGAACATTACCATCACGCCTTCGCCTGTCTGAAAGCCGGGGGTATTGGGCGCGAGCAAAAAAACGGGGCGCGTGGCGCCATAACCGAAAATGCGCACGCCGGGCCAGACGTAGATGGTGCGCGTCAGGCGGTAGCGGCCTGAAGGGACGAAGACAATGCCCTGGCGCTGGTGGTTTTCCGCCTTGTCGATGGCGGCCTGCAGCGCGGCGCTATCGTCGGCGACACCGTTGCCGCGCGCGCCGAACGCTTGCGCCGTCAGATACACCGCCTTGGGATCATCCAGCCGAGTGGTAAAGACCGATGCGGCCCACGCAGCCGAGCAAACACACACGAGCAGCAACGAAGCAAGCAAGCCGCTTACAATCCACCGCCAAGCACGAAATGGCAGGCCGCAGTTTTTCATTCTTTCCCCCAGCGCAGAAGTTGGTTGAGGATCAGAAGGATCCCCGAACATCGTATTTTATTTTATCCGCGATTTCCATTTCGGACTCCGACGCCGCCCCGCAGCGCCCACGGCAGCGCAGGATTACCATAAATGACATATCACGGTGTACCGCCATCAGAATATCTTTCTTAACTTACTGAACCATTTTCCTCCAAGATTCTAAATGAGGCCGTGCCGAAACGGGCGACATGGTGCTCCAATTGCAGAGTTCGACCGAGTTTGGCAGAACCGTGTTTTCAAGGCCTTTTCCCTTGACACAAATAAATAAATGGTATATCAGTAATGTGCCCTGAAAAACGAGAACAGCGATGGGCCGGATTCCGCAGACGCGCGGAATTGTAAGGATCTTTGGATCACAACTTGTCCAGCGACCCAATTTCGAGCGCGCGAACAAAGAGGTGTTTTATGCCCAACCAGATCTACAAGCTATCAAAATATTTATGCTTAGGAGTGTCTTTGTTATTGCTTTTGGCAAGCATACGCCAGCCTCTTCATGCTCAGGTCGGCATGGCGACATTAAGTGGAATAGTCACGGATGCAAGCGGCGCCGTGATTCCCAACGCACAGGTCACGCTGGAAAGCATGCAGGAACACCTCTCCCGTCAGACCGTGGCGAATTCGACGGGCGCTTATGTGATACCAGCGATCCTTCCAGGGACGTACCGACTCGTCGTCGCTGCAAAAGGCTTTCGGACGCAAACCTTCAATAATATTATTCTCTCTTCCGGCCAAGGAAGCACGGTGAACGCGACGCTTCAAGTCGGCGAGGCGAAAGCAAGCGTCACTGTCACGGAAAAGTCTCCACTTTTGCAAACCACAACCGCCACCATGGGGGCGACCGTGACGGCACGGAAGATGACGGCGCTGCCTCTGCAGGGGCGGAACTTCTCGAGTCTTCTTACGACACTTCCAGGAGTGGCGCCATTTGATTATTCGCGAGAAAACCTAAGTCCGGGCGGAACGGCTATCAACCCCCCAGTTAATGGACAGCGTCCGCGGGACAACGAATACACGATGGACGGAGTACCCAACATGGAAATCATATTTAACGCGGTCCCGATGTTTCCTCCGCCGGAAGCGATCGCGGAAATGAAAGTTCAGTCGGGAATGGACTCGGGGGCCTTTGGCTGGGCGGCGGGGGCAGACATTGATGTCGTGACCAAATCAGGAACGGATCGTTATCACGGAGACGTTTGGGAGTACCTAGAAAACGGGTCACTCAACGCCCGCAGCTATTTCGCTCCTAGTGTCGGTGCTTATCAATGGAACCAATTTGGTGCAGCATTCGGGGGACCTTTGGTAATTCCGCACGTTGTATCGAAGAAAAACCACTGGTACCTCTTTGGCTACTATGAGGGACTCCGCGACAACAGCAACGGACCGTTCACCAGCTTTGTGCCTACGGCTGCGGAGATGAATGGAGATTTCACGGGTCAGCCGGCCATCTACAACCCGTATACCACGACGACGGATCCCAACGGGAATTCAATCCGCCAGCCATTTCCGGGCAATATAATTCCGCAGGGAGCAACCGCATTATGCGCTCCGCAACCGACTTGCATCAATCCTGCGGCGGAAACCATCTATCGAGGGCTAATCCCAACAGCCAACTTCCCATCGAACATTATTCCTGGAGTTAACTACCTCGGTCAGTCGATTTCGAGAAACACTTATGACAATTGGAGTGCGCGAGCGGACCATCAGTTTGGCACAAGGGATAGCTTTTTTGCTCGATATAGCGATGCTCGAAATCCGAAAGTGTCTGTCAGCTTCCCCAGCCTTCCCCAAGATCAATCCGCGCGATATACCAATGTTGTCGCCGGCGACGTTCACACGTTCGGGCCCTCTACAGTTCTGCTGGTCCGGTTTGGGTTGCAGCGAACCAACTATTCCATTTTCACCGGCGGTCCTGACGTGGCGAGTCAGGCGGGAACGCTCAGCGCGTATCCCCCATTTCACAACTTCAATGCTATTCCTCCTCTGTCGATTCCTGGGTTTCCTTCCGCCTCCCAAGGCGTGCAGATCTACGGGCCACAGGATATGTACTCTTTAACTGCTGATACGCAGAGAACCGTTGGCCGTCATACCTTCGGATTCGGTGGGTCGCTCTATCGTGGAAGTTTCATTACCGACAATCAAACCAGCGTCTTTGAGGACTTCACGACTCTTCCGACGTCAAACTTCGCTGGTGGAACGGGCAACGCCCTGGCGAGCTACTTACTCGGGCTACCTTCGTCTGCTGGACGCGAGGTTGGGAGCAGCGAAGGCAACATGCGGGGTTACGCTGGAGGCTTATACGCACAAGATTCATGGCAAATCAACGCTAAACTCCATCTAAACTTGGGACTTCGTTGGGATTACGCGCCTCCCATGGTCAGCCTGATTGGGGCCGGAACGTTTTCATGGGAGACAGGTGTGTATTATTGGGATAGGACAAACCCCGTTAACGGACAGCCTGCCAACATTCGGCGCGGCTTGATCCCTCCAGATAGGCTTGACTTCCAACCCCGCATTGGCGTGGCCTACGCAATTAGCCCTAAAACAGCAGTCCGCGCTTCTTATGCGATTTACACCAATAATTTATCCATGAACTGGGCGCAGGCAGACCAAAATGACCGTGGAAACTGGCCCTTTGCTTCCCCCCAAACGGAGGGAAGTCTCAATACCACCCTTCCCACCGCATTTCTTCAGAATCCGTTTCCAGGGCCAGCGGTTATCGCCAACATGCCCGTGGGTGCGATTGAAACTGTGGATGTAAGCCCTTCTGCGACGCGCTCTCCCATGACCCAGGAGTGGAGCGCTTCAGTCCAAAGGCAGATCACATCCTCAACAAAGTTGGAGTTTGATTATTTCGGTTCACACACCATTCATCAGGTTGGCGAGATTGTCGACAACACCGCCACGACACCAGGCTTAGGTTCCATTCAGGCGAGGCAGCAATGGCCGCAGTTTCCGCCATTCATAAATGCCGCTTACAATTTGTTCCCTTCCTTGTATGACGGTGGCGATGTGAGCCTGACCAGGCAGTTTTCGCGGAATCTGTCTCTACAAGCCAGCTATACATATTCTAAAGTTATCGATTATATCGACGAATTTGAAGACGTTAAGTTGAGTAACTTAATCCCAACGCGGTTTAATCTTCCCTCCTTTAGAGGTCCTGCACAATTCAGCACGACAAATCGGTTTGTAGCCAGCTATGTTTACGATATTCCTGTGCATCCCACGAGCAGGCTGCTTAATGCTGTAGCCGGCGGTTGGGAACAATCTGGAATTGTCAGCATAGACAGCGGATTTCCCTACTATGCTTTCTTGACCTCAGATCAGGCGAACATCGGGGCAGTAGGAGGTAGACCGGATCAGTTTCCAAATCTCCTTTCTAACCCCGAGTCGAATTTCCATCCCACCATCAACGAGTGGTTCAATACGGCCGCTTATCAGTTGCCGACGTTCGGATCTTTCGGCAACGCCGGCAAGCACGCTCTTTACGGGCCAGGGGAATTCAATTGGGACGCGGACCTTGCTAAGAAATTTCCCTTTGGAGAGGGAAGGGATGTGGAGTTCAGGGCAGAGTTTTTCAATTTACCTAACTCCAGTACCTTTTCCGATCCGGGATCTGTGTTTGGGACGCCACAGTTTGGTAAAGTCAACGGCACCCGGCAAGGAGGGCGCGTAATTCAATTCGCTCTGAAGATCCACTTTTGAGCCTGATGTTTTCGCGAGCGCACAAGTTGGCCGGGAGGAAATCGGGTGCGGCCCATACGAATCATCTGTGAGAAAAGCCGCCGCCTGAGCCGGGGCAGTAACAGTCTTCGATTCACCAGTGAAGGACCGTGCTAGCCCCCCAATGGGGAATTGGGGGCAAAGCCAAACGGCGTCAAGCTAATCCCAGAAGACCGATGGCAATTCTAAAGTTGAAGCGGGTTCGATTATCGCCACCGAAAAATCGAGCTAGAGGTGCTGCGTATGGAGCGGAGAACGTTTTTGAAAGACACAGTCGCAGGATTAGGCACGTTGGCAGGGCTGCGAGCAGGCTTGGGAGACATTAAAACAGATGCTGCACAAGGCAGCCGGGAGGATGAGGCGAACCTTGCAGGCGATAACTATCAGCCTCCGCGTTGGCTGCATTACTCGCAGGCGGTTTACTTTGACGGCTACTCGCCCCCCGTCTATCCGCACATGAAGGAGTTTGATGCCCGGCGGCTGCTGGAAACGGTCGTCGAGTTAGGCGGGAACCTGCTGCGGTTTCAGCCGATCGGTTACTGGGCGTATTACCCAAGCAAAGCCTTTCCGGTCCACGCGGAGTTGGGAAGCAGGGATTTGATTGACGAAGTATCGCAAGAGTGCCACCGCTTGGGAGTTCGCCAGTATTGTTACACCGGTTACGGGGCTCCCATTATGCTGACTGCGAATTACATTGAGAAGAACCCCCGGTTCGCCGACTGGGTATTACGCGGGCCTGACGGGAAACCCTACGGAACATACGGCCATTATGGGTGGATGACGCCCCTGCAAAGGCTCTGCACCACCGGCGACGCCTTTCGGGAAGGTATTCGAACGGTAGTAAAGGAGTTCTGCGCACACGACATAGACGGGGTTTACTTTGATGGCCCAAGCCCTTTTGGCTATTCGGGCGTTTGCTTCTGCGACTCATGCCGGATAAATTTTAAGAAATTCAGTGGCATTGATTTAGAACGTCTTCGGGATGTACTCGATCTAAACCGGCTCCCCAACAATGTAGATATGAAAGCCCTGATCGCTTGGTATGAGTGGGCGGATCAGTTGACGAAGGAAGATTTCCTGGAATTCCGAAGGATCATTCACGGAAGCGGCAAATTTATGCTTTGTCATAATGGCCCATCATGGAGAGGTACTTCGCTTGCTCTGGAATATCGCATACCGGATGGGTTCATGGTGGAGGCAAGCCGGGAGACGTACGACCGGCTGATGCTCGGGATGATGGGCGGCTCGATGGCGAGGCCCTATAAAAAGGTGGCGCAGATGTATATGGGCAGCTATGCAGCGGCTTGGTTTGGCGAGCCGCCGGAAGAGCGCCCGTGGGTGGTACACGACACGAACCTGGAAGATACGGACGAGATTAGAATGGCGGGCTTTGTGAATCTGGCATGCGGCAATGAGCCGCTCTATGCGACGGCGAACCGGTTGTATTTCAAGGTAGGGAGCGGAAGTGCGAAGCCGGCGCGAGACGTGTTTGCGTTCATGAAGCGAGTGGAAAAGATACATAAGGATAGTGTTCCGGTCCCATACGTAACAATTGTTCCGACGTGGGAGTCGTTGCAGGTATGGCGGACAAGAGGGCAGAGTTGGAACTGGCCGTTGATGAGTCAAGCCTTTGGATTGGTGATGCTGGACGAGCGGATCAGCGTGGACGTAAATCCGAGCACGGAGATGAGCGAAAAATGGCTGGAACAGCAGCGAGTGATCGCGTTGTGCGGGGCATCGGGAATTTCGGATGCGGAGGCAATGCGACTGGGAGCGTGGGTAGAGCAGGGCGGAGGTTTATTAGCGACCTACGACACAGGGTTGTACGACGAGAAGGGTGAGTTACGAAGGGATGGAGGGGCGCTAAAGGAAGTCTTAGGGGTTGAAATGAAGGGGGAGCCGCTGGGAAGCCAGCCGGAGTGCTACTACCGGGTGAAGGAGAGCCATCCGGCGCTGGGGGAATACGGAGCAGGGGCGATCGTGCAGGGAGATGGCCGGTTAGTGCCGGCGGAGGCGCGGGCCGGGGCGAAGGTTTTAGCGGAGTGCTGGAATTTAGGAACGAACGAGGTGCGCGGGCCGGCGATGATAGTGAACGCCTATGGAAAGGGGCGAACGATTTACATCAGTGGAAGTCTGGAGGCGAATTACCGCTACAGCCGGGTGCGGTCGACTGGGCAGTTGCTGAGCACAATGATAAGTTATTTGGGAGGAGGAGCTCCGCTGCCATTCAGGCTAAAGGCGCCAAGGGGGGTATACGGTGTGCTGAGGCGGGCAGCGAACGGGGACTTGGCCCTTTGGGTGTTGGGAGACGTGGGATTTAAGGATGCGGATGTAGGACTGATGAGGCAGGAATATGTGCCGGTATCAAATGTGGAGGTGAGCATACGGGTTCCGGAGGGACGGCGAGCAAAGGGCGTGCGGCTGATGCGCGCCGACCGCCCAGTGTCATTCCGGCTAGAAGGAGGATATGCAGTTGCAATGCTCCCATCCCTCCACATCGCTGAAGTCGTGTATCTGGAGTTGGGTTGAAACAACCGGATGTTTGTCGATTTCGTCTTAGGAGGCTTCGCTAGCCCGATTTATTCACGAAGCTAGGTTTTACAATTAAGGGGCGCGGTTTTAACCGCGCCGTTACGCACGTTCAACTGAATTCCTACGTTTCGCGCTCCGGGCGGCTTGCTCGAGCACGCCGCCCGTAGCGCGAAACGAGAAAATAGATAGGTTCGCGTGTTCGGCGGGGCTGAAACCCCGCCCCCCAAAGGCAGTTGTTTCGTAAATAGTTCGGGCTAGTGAACCCGACCCCAATCAACTACCAGGGCACTATCGTTTGGTCTTTCGTTTCAAAGAAGACGAAGGCCGCAAATACCGATGGAAACCTTCCGCGATTCGGTATTTGCAATCTTGAGTAGCTCTACTTGGGCATAATAGAGTCCGACAGTTCGAATCCATTCGGGCCACCACATCAACAACTGACTTCCGTGCTTGGAGGCTAGTTGTCTTGCCTGCTGGTCGGCCGCCATTTATCCCGTTTGGCGGTCCCGTCAACTCGCCGCCGGCCGCCCGGTACTCAAAACTGCCGGCATCTAGCGCCCGTTCACCGGAGCAAATAACATTAAACAGCTTGTTTGGCGAGACAGGTATATGCGCTCATGTTCAGATTTGGCTAAAGATGACGACAACGCCGGATCCCATGTAATCGAGATATTGCTAATGGTGTAGAATCAAACTCAGGCGTTCAAGGGAGGATGAGATGATCATAACCATCGAAAAACCTGCGCTCAGCCCAGCAGCTGCTGAGTTCCTGAAGAAAGAACACAGGATCCTGATCGACGGAAAGTGGGTGGCCGCGCAAAGCGGGAAGACCTTCCCAGTGGAAGACCCGGCAACGGAAGAGATCATCGCCCATGTGCCTTCTGGCGACAAGGCGGACATTGATTTGGCCGTCGCAGCCGCTCGGCGGGCTTTCGAAACAGGTCCGTGGTCCCGAATCTCGCCGAGTGAGCGCTCGCGGATTGTCTGGCGCCTTGGAGACCTTCTGGAAAAGCATCGGGATGAGTTCGCAGAACTCGAGGCCCTCGACAATGGCAAACCCGTAACCAACGCGCGCGCCGGCGATGTACAGGGATCGATCGACATGTTCCGCTACATGGCAGGATGGGCGACGCGGCTGAACGGAGAAACGATCGCGGTTTCTACGCCGGGGAACTGGCACGCTTATACGCTGCGTGAACCCGTGGGAGTGGTCGGCCAGATCATCCCCTGGAACTTCCCGCTCATGATGGCGGCGTGGAAGCTGGCTCCGGCCCTAGCGGCAGGATGCACGGTCGTGCTGAAGCCTGCCGAGCAGACACCGCTAACAGCCCTCCGTTTTGGCGAGTTGATCCAGGAAGCCGGGGTTCCAGACGGCGTGGTCAACATCGTGACCGGCTTTGGCGAAACCGCCGGCGCCGCGCTGGCCGCGCATCCGGATGTAGACAAGGTGGCTTTCACCGGTTCGACAGAGGTTGGCAAGCTCATCGTCAAGGCGTCCGCCGGAAATCTGAAACGAGTGTCGCTTGAATTGGGCGGTAAATCGCCCGCGATTGTGTTTCCGGACGCCGATTTGGATCTCGCCATTGCCGGCACAGCTTCCGCCATTTTCTACAACCAGGGACAGTGCTGCACGGCTGGATCTCGATTGTTCGCGCACAAATCGGTGTACGATCGGGTCGTCAACGGGGTGGTGGCGGAAGCTGGCAAGCTGAAGGTTGGACACGGTCTCGACCCTGCCGTCAATCTCGGGCCGCTCGTTTCAAAAGAGCAGCATAACCGCGTCACTGGCTACATTCAGTCCGGTCGCAGCGAGGGTGTGGAGGTCCTAGTCGGCGGAAAAGCCGGCAACGGGCATGGGTACTTCGTTGAGCCAACGGTGCTGGCGAAAACCAATCGCGAGATGCGTGTAGTTCGAGAGGAAATTTTCGGGCCTGTGGTGTGCGTGCAGTCTTTTAGCGATGAGGACCTGGACGCGGTGGCAAAGTTTGCAAATGACACCGAGTACGGCCTGCAGGCGAGCGTCTGGACACAAAATCTTCGGGTTGCTCACACGATGGCCAGAAAGATCAAAGCGGGAACCATCTGCATCAATGCTCACAATTATGGCGATCCCGCTTGGCCGTTTGGAGGATATAAGCAGTCGGGCTGGGGCCGCGAAATGGGCAAGGAAGTCATGGAACACTATACCGAGACGAAGTCAGTTGCAGCAAGGCTCTAAAACAGCGGAACCCAGAGAGGCAGCGTCTGCACCATCTGGGGATTCCAGTTCATAGCGATTATGGAAGCGGACCCCCCTGGATGGTCGGCACCCATCTTTTCGCGAGTGAAAAGGAACCTTCGAAGAGTACTCCCGACGCATTGAACCAACATGGTGGCAGTTTTGGCGGCAAACACCCGTCCAAAATCGCGAACGACTATGCCGCGTCGCACAAGCGCGGGAAATCTGCCTCAGTGCCGTATCATACGAAACGTCATGCGGCACGAAACTTAAATTTCGCTTTATTGATTGGCACGCCCCGAACTTCTATGCGCGACAAATCCCGCGTTCCGACGCCGAGTTGTTCGGCGAGCCGAAGCGTGCTGTCGGAAGTTTCAAACGGCGCCGTGCCACGATCCGCCATCGGGTCGAATCCCATGAGCGCCACTGCGACAGCGTCGGTTGCGACGCAGTTTCTGCCGACCACCAACAGGCCCGGACGGACAGGCTTCACCCGGCTCACCCACGGTCCCTCGCCGCCTGCTTCTGTGTAAATGCCATCGATGACAGCTAAGTGGATGGGGCGCGCAGCCACAAGGTCCGCCGTTACTCGCGGAACACGGTAACCCGGGTCCTTGGTCGCATAGGCGTGAGCATGCAGAGGCTGAGGCGCGCTTTCAGAGGGCGCGCGATTGCCGTTATGGATCATGCCGCGCCCACCGTGGGGAGTGAGGCTAGGCTCGTTGATGCCCGCGCCTTCGCCATAAATGGTGCACGGAGTAATGCCGAAGCAATTCTTCATCGACAGGGTCACCCCCGCTGTGGCGTGTTCCTTGAGTTTAGCCAGGGAAACAAACACGTCGCAGTCTGCGTAGGAATGGTTCAGATCATAGCCGGCAAACATCAGCCCGCCGCCAGATACTTTGAATCGTGTATAGCGCTTGGCCTCGCCCAGATAATTCGTGTTCTCAAACTCCACCCGAGTCCCGAGGTTTAGAAACTGGCTTGAGTTCCAGCCCGCCTGCCGCATGAATTCCTGGACGGGCTCGGACGTCGACCACGGGCTTTCAAGCAGCCGCACGCGGCGCGCACCAGCCTTGCCCATCAGGTAAACTGTGGCCGCGATGACCTTTGGATGCACCCAATGAGTTAACTCCGGAGGCATGCCGTTGAGCCGGTTGGTGGCGCCACCCGTGAGATTCAACTTAATGGCGACAGTCTTACCTTTGACCAACGGTTCGAGGCCGCCCATCTGATCAAACATGGCCGCAAGCGTTGAAACCACCTCTGGACCGTAGCCTTGGCTGCGGCCCACAACCACCGGCGCCGAGGGCGTTGACCCTAGCAGCGCAGAGCTGCGTGAACCCAAACAAACGCCAGCGGCAGCGATACCTAATGCACGGATTGCATCTCGTCGATTGCAAAGAGCTTGGCCCATAGAATTTTTCTCCTTGACGCTCACTCTTACACCCCAACATCCCAAAAGTCAAATAACCACGCTTTTCCTCGATGACTTTCGCTCATCCTCTTGGTGGTTAGGCCAACGTTTTCGACGTGTTGGCGTTGACGGCCAGCTCACGGCTATTTGCGTGGTAAGAGGCTCTGACGATCGTTAAGCCAGGCGCCCTAATCCGGCGGCATCGACAAGTCGCGTGTCGGGCGTCCTTCCTGCCGCCGCAAAAAAGTCTTGACATGGAACCTCAAGGTTACATATCATCGGTTAATAGGGAACTAAAAGGTTCCCTCTTGTAAAGATGGAACACGACGCTGTTTTTAAGGCCTTGGCAGATGCAAGCCGTCGAAAGCTCCTTGACCGCTTGCGCGAGAGAAATGGGCAGACGCTGGGAGACCTGTGCAAGGGGTTGAATATGACCCGTCAGGCAGTCGCCAAGCACCTTGCGATTCTCAAGCGCGCAAATCTGGTGTCGTGGAAACGCCAAGGCAGGGAGAGGCTTCATTTCATCAATCCGGTGCCGATCAATGAGATAGCCGAACGCTGGATCAGCAAGTTTGAATACTCGCGCCTACGAGCACTTTCAAAATCGAAGAGGAGTCTGGAGGAAAAAGATGGTGAATAAACCAACCCAAAGCAGTTTTGTCTACGTCAGCTTCATCCGCACGACGCCCGAGCGGTTATGGTCTGCGCTGACCAGCGCGGACTTCATGAAGGAATACTGGTTTGGCATGCACTTCGAGACCGAATGGAAGGCAGGAGCTCAATGGAAGTTGCTCTTTGCTGATGGACGAGTCGCGGACACAGGAGAGATTGTGGAATACGATCCGCCCAAACGGCTTGTGCTTCGATGGCGCAACGAATTCAAGCCAGAATTGAAAGCAGAAGGCTATGCGCAATGCACGATTGAATTAGAGCCATTATCTGATGCGGTCAAACTCACCGTTACACATACCATGGACCGCGCGGACTCAAGGCTTATCGATGCCGTGTCTGGTGGTTGGCCTCGCATTCTCTCCAATCTTAAATCGCTGCTCGAAACCGGTCAGATTGTTTTGACGAAATAGGGTGGGAATTCATCGATGCCGGCAAGTCTCGCCTCCGCCATCTCATCAATAGTAAAGGAGAATCATATAAAGGTCATTCAGCCCGCATTTCTTATCGTTCTCGGGTTGGTTCGAGCCTAAAAGGGAGTGGTTAAAAGGGTTTGCGTGCCTGCAGGCTAGCGAGGTTGCGATTGCGCAGAGGGAAACTCGACTTCCCAAGACGCAACGGCTATGTCTCCGTTGTCGCGCCCGCTGGCTTGCGGGCGGCTGCACGCCGTCCTCAAGATTAAATCAGGGTTGGGTTTCGTCAAAGAAGTGGAAGTGAGCCTAATCAAGAATGATCTGCTTCCCAAGCGGTTGGATTGTCCCTTGAAATTCAAGAAAGAATCTACCTGCTGACTTCTTCTAAAACTACTTCTTGTCCATGCGTTCCAATGCGCGATAAGTATTACGATACAAAGTCAATCGCAACGACCTCGTGAAACGCGATGGAAGGGACATCCAGATCGATCCCGCTTTCGTCCTGCCGGTAGGGAATTTCTTGCTGCGCCACCAGCAGTTGAACCTTCGCAGCGCGACGTCCGTTTGGAAGGCGAACGCGCACACGCTGCTTCGGCGCCGGAATAACCTCTCGAACAGGTCCCTTCATCATCATGGGATTAGTCAGGTTCACCAAATGAACGGTCATAGAATTTTTTTGCGCCCACACGGACAAATCAATCACGCCCGCTCCCTCCACGGTCGCCGGGGGAGCTTCCCGGGAGCACCAGCGCACGGCATTCCGGAGCAATTTCCCGTGGTCAACGTCCAGCACGTTCCAAAAAGTGCGGCCGGCATCCCACGGGAAATACACCACGCGCCCGCGCCCGACCTGACGGATAAATACGCCGGGTTCAAAGGTATTGTCCGGCCTCGGGAATACCTCCTCCATCGGAAGATCGGGATAGGACGGAACAACACGCAGCGGTGAATGAACATTTTCCGCTCGTGGTTTCACAATGACTCGGTTGACACCATTGATGATTCGGGTGGCGTCTTCAAGACCTTGCAAGATCGGGTGAAAGCGGCCGGTTGCCGGGTCCTTTTCCAGGTTCAAATAAGAATTCAGCATGGGTCCTTCAACCTTTCCAGCGAAAGAAGCGCCAAACAGGGGAGAAAGACCAAAGTCGTTCCGGTGTACACCCCACTCGTCATATAAGGACGTCTCATACGTTGCAACCACACTGCCGCCTTGGTTCACGTAATTGCGGATTTGATCGCACTGCGCCGTCGAAAGCGCCGCGATATTCGGCAGGATGAGAGCTCGCCACTGCTTCACTCGCTCCTCGTCGAGCAGCTTATCGTGTACCATCTCGAAGGGAATCCGGGCCTCGACGAGAGCCTGGTAAAAGCCGAGAATCGGCTCTTCCACCTTGGCGGTGGCGTCTTTACCGCCATAAAATGTGGCGGTTTGCTGGGAGTACACCATGGCGACGTGAGCGAGCGGCGCTTCATTTCGCAGATATCGCTCGTTCCGGTAGTGCCAGTTATAGACCTCTTCGATCACGGGAAACCAGCGCCGGTCGATGGGTTTGGCGTTGAACTTGACGAACCAGGGGCGGAAACCTTG
>DASZAA010000315.1:0-13705 GCA_035945615.1 Terriglobia bacterium | reverse complement strand
CAAAGCCCGTGTCCGACCACTGCACTGCCGTCATTCCGCGCCGCCTCAGCACCGAAAATAAGCCAAACCAGCGCACGCCGTAAGGGCAACGGAAAATCCGGGGCCGCTGACCGGTGACGCGCTCGATGGCATCTTGCGTGCAGTCAATCTCCTGCGCCATCCGGCGCCGCGTCTTGAGGTAAAGGAAAAGGTGGGAGTAAGTATGATTGCCAATTGCATGGCCCTCGCGCTGAATGCGGCGCAGCGTTTCAGGAAAGCGGTCCACCCACCGGCCGTTTACAAAGAAAGTGGCGGTCACGCCGTATTCTCTCAGCACGTTGAGGATGCGGTCAGTAGCTGGCGGAGTCGGGCCGTCGTCGAAGGTCAGAGCCACGCGCTTCTGGCCTACCGGTCCGCGCACGAGCGAGCGGCCAAGAAGCTGCGAACTTGGGGTCGCGCAGCCATACGCCAATAGCGCCACGAGCCATAAGACGATGAGAAGGATGACAATGGCGATAGGCCAGTTCATGGGAACAATCGTAGTTGTGCCGGCGGTCGAAGCCTGCAAAGGGCCGCCACAAAAAGCTAAAACCAGGCGCTCAGGCTCGCAGGAAGAGGCTGTACTGGAACGATTGTGGCTTCCCGCGTGGCGTCAGGTGTAACTCCCGCTCGCTCTTTAACAGACTAAACTCTTTTCCCAGGGTAGCGGCGAGCAAAGGTCCATCGTAGCGGCAGACTTCCAGCCCGCTACACTTTTCCGGTCCGTCGGGCGCGAAAGTCGCCATGACCACATGCCCGCCCGGAAGAATAGTCCGCGCCATCAGCGCAATATAAGCGGTACGGTCCGCCGGGGAGGTCAGAAAGTGGAAAACCGCCCGGTCGTGCCACACCTTAAAAGCTCCAAGATCAGGACTGGCTATCACGTCCGCAACGATCCAGCGCACTTCACCCGCTCTCGGCCCCAGTCGCGCGCGGGCGCGGCTGAGCGCCGCCTCGGAAACATCTAAGACTGCTACCGTATAGCCAGCGTCGAGCAACCCTGCGGCAAGTGAGGACGTTCCGCCTCCTATATCTACGATCCGCCCATGGGCGCAGACTTCCTTGATTAGGGATAACGACAACCGCGGCTCCGGCTGCGTCCAACTCAGATCAGCGTCGTTTTTCGACGCGTAGATCGATTCCCAATGTTCCTTCCGGTTCATTGCGGAACGCCAAGCTCCTCGCGGTACCACTCGACGGTCTTGCGCAGGCCATCTTCGTAGCGGACCTGCGGCTCGTAGCCTAACACTTTTCGAGCCAGTGAAATATTGGCCAGAGAATCTTTCACGTCTCCGTCGCGCGGCGGTCCGTAGGCGGGCTTCACTGCTTTCCCTAAGATCTTATTCAAAAGAGCGATGGTGCGGTTGAGGGTAAATTGCTCGCCTACCCCCACGTTGATCACCTTGCCCGCGGCGCCGGGAGCCGTGCAGGCCAGCAGCGTTGCTTGCACGCAGTTGGCTACGAAGGTAAAATCGCGCGATTGTTCGCCATCGCCAAAGATGGTGGGCGTTTTGCCCTGCAAATAGGCGGAAATGAAGATAGTGAGAACTCCTGTGTAAGGTGAGTAGGGGTTCTGCCGGGGGCCGAATATATTGAAATAGCGCAGCGCCGCCGTTTCAAAACCGTAAAGCTGGGTAAAAAGCTGGCAGTAATATTCACCGGCAAGCTTGGTGAGGCCGTAAGGCGAAAGCGGGCGGGTCGCTTGGGTTTCCACGCGCGGGAACTCAGGATTATCGCCGTAGGCTGCGGATGAGGCGGCGAAGACCAGCCGCTTCACTTTGGCGTCGCGCGCCGCCACGAGCACGTTGAGCGTGCCATTGATATTGATGGCGTTGGAGGTGATGGGGTCTTCCACCGAGCGCGGAACCGAGGGCAGCGCCGCCAAGTGAATGACGTAATTTACCCCTTCAAACGCCGGACGGATTTTTTCCAGATCGCGGATATCCAGCTCGTGAAATTCGATTCGATCGCGGACGTGAGCCAGGTTTTCCCTCCGCCCGGTCAGCAGATTGTCGATTACTCGTACTTTGTCTCCCCGCTGCAGCAACTCATCCACTACATGCGAGCCAATAAAGCCACTTCCGCCGGTTATTAGATATAAGGCCATGAATAAGCTCCTTTCAAGAAAATTAGTGTAGCACGGCGCCGCCACGGACCATTGCTGCGGCGGTGGCGTTCTGTAGCGGTGGCCTCTAACCGCAGGATTTTAAAAGTGACAGCCGGCGGCAAAACGCCGACGCCGGCTCCTTAGAATTACTAGTTTTAAAACATGATATAGAGTTATATACTTAGTAACTATGAGCACCCTACGGTTTAATGGCCCAAGTTATGCTCAGCGTTGTAAGGAGGATTCATCACTCCCATGAGCCTTTCGCGAAAGGTACCTCTTCTGAAAAAGCCTGGTTTGACGAAAGCCAAAGCGCCCAAGCGGGCGAAGCAAACCGCAATTCGGGAGATTGCCATCCTTAACGCGCTGATGCAGCATGCTCCCGACCCCGTCTATGTAAAGGATGCAGGCGGGCACTTTATCATGGTAAACCGTGCGGTGCTGCGCCGGCTTGGGCTGAACGATCCTTCGGAAGTTATTGGCAAGACCGACTTTGATATTTTCACCCAAGAGCACGCGCAGGCGGCCTGGGACGACGAGCAGGAAATCCTGCGAACCGGCAAGCCCTTGTTCGGCAAAGAGGAGCGCGAGACCTGGCCTGGCCAACCGGATACGTGGGCGAGTACCACCAAAATCCCCTTTAGCGACGGCAAGGGGCGCGCCATCGGAATACTGGGCATCACGCGGGACATCACGGCTCAGAAGGTTGCTGAAGCGGCGCTGGAGAGATATCGCCAGGAACTGGAAGACCGCGTGAAAGAGCAGACCGCTCAGCTTTCCGCTCAGAATGCCGCGCTGCAAGCAGAGATCACGGCGCGCAAACAGACTCAGGAAGAGTTGCTGCGAGAGAAGCGATTACTCGATGCTTTCATGGATAACCTTCCGGACTCGATTTATTTTAAGGATACGCAATGCCGGTTTGTCCGGGTCAATAAAGGGTGCGCGAGCAAGCATGGGTTTCCCAGCCCGACTGAGGCCATCGGCGTAACGGATTTCGACTCCTTCGACGCCAAATTAGCCCAAAGCTACTACGACGAAGAGCAAGAAATCATGCGGACCGGCAAACCATTGCTGGGCGTGGAAACAAAGGAGATATGGACGGGCAAGGCAGACACATGGGCGTCATGCACGAAGGTCCCGTTTTACGACACGGATGGCAAGGTCGCCGGGATCATCGGCATCTCCCGCGACATCACGGACCGCAAGCGCGCGGAAGAGGAATTGCTCCATCAGAAATCTTTCCTCGACACGTTGATGAATAATATTCCCGACGCGATTTATTTTAAGGACCTGCAAAGCCGATTTCTGCGCAACACACAGGCCCACGCGAAGATGCTCGGATTTGACGATCCCGCCGATCTGATTGGCAAGTCGGACATGGACATATTCGGCATCGAGCACGCGCAGGCCGCGTTCAACGACGAACAGGAGATCATTCGAACCGGACGGCCGATCATCAATAAAGAGGAGCGCGAGACATACCCGGACAAACCGGACACCTGGGCTTTGACCACGAAGATGCCCTTCTACGACGCGCAGGGCAAAATTGTGGGCACGTTCGGTGTTTCGCGGGACGTCACCAAGCGAAAAGTCGCGGAAGAGGCGCTGAGGGCCTCGGAGACGCGCTACCGCGTGCTCTTTGAGCGCAGCTTGGCGGGTGTGTACCGCAGCAACCTAGAGGGGCGAATCCTGGATTGCAATGACACATTTGTTCGCGCTTTTGGCTATGAATCGCGCGAAGAGTTGATCTCGACGCCGGTCAACGCGCTTTACGGCAGAGAGGCCGGACGTGAGCCTTTTATCGCCGCGCTACTCGATCGTAAAGTTTTAACCAATTATGAAAACTGTATGCGCCGGAGGGATGGCAGCGTCTTCTGGGTGCTTGAAAACGCCAGCCTCGTCGAGGGGCATAACGGCGACCCGCCTACAATCGAGGGCACCTTTATCGATATCACAGAGATCAAGAAGGCTGGGGTAGAGTTGCAACGCGCCAAAGAAGCGGCCGAAGCCGCCAACGTGGCCAAGAGCGAATTTCTGGCCAATATGAGCCACGAAATCCGCACGCCCATGAACGGCATTCTGGGCATGACGGAACTAGCGATGGATACGGCGTTGACCGCCGAACAACGCGAATACCTGGAGATGGTTCATACTTCCGCGAGCTCTTTGCTCACTGTGATTAATGACATTCTCGACTTCTCTAAGATTGAAGCCAAGCAGCTTGACCTCGACCCGATTGAGTTTAACCTACGGGACAGCTTGGAAGAGACCATCAAAAATCTCGCGCTCCGGGCGCATCAAAAGGGACTCGAGATCGCCTGTGACGTGCACCCTGACGTGCCGCAACGTGTGATTGCGGATCCCACACGGCTCCGGCAAATCATCGTCAACCTGGCCGGCAATGCGATCAAATTCACCGAAAAAGGGGAAGTGGTGGCGCGAGTCGTCCTGGAAGAAATGAACCGCACGCAATGCACGCTGCATTTTGCGGTATCGGATACAGGGATCGGCATTGACCCAAGTCAACAGAAGAGGATTTTCGATGCCTTCGCTCAGGCGGATAGCTCGACCACACGCAAGTATGGCGGGACGGGCCTCGGACTAAGCATCTCGGCGCGGCTGGTTGATCTAATGCACGGCCAGATTTGGGTGGAGAGCGAGCCGGGGCGGGGAAGCGCGTTTCATTTCACCGCACGCTGCGGGCTTTCGGAGACGGTATGCGTGCCGGGGGAATCCGTTGACGAGAGCGCTCTGAAGGGAATCCGGGTGCTAGTGGTGGACGATAATGCGACGAACCGGCAGATTCTGGGCGAGACGCTCGAAAGGATGGGCGCGCGATCGCTGATGGTCGAGAGCGCGGCTGCCGCTCTTGAGGCGCTAGAACAGTCTCAAAAAGAGGGCGCGCCATTCAAGCTGATCCTGAGCGACGTGCATATGCCGGAGAAAGATGGCTTTCAACTTGCACAGCAGATCCAAGGGAACCCGCAGCTCTCGAGCGGGATTATTATGATGCTAAGCTCAAGTGGGCAGCGAGGCGATGCCGCCCGCTGCCGCAGTCTTGGCATCTCTGCCTATTTGACCAAGCCGATCAGCCGGGCCGATCTTCGCAAGGCCATCCTCAAAGTTTTGGGCGAGCCTGCATCTGTGGGCTCGGCGCAAGCCTACGGCAAGCCTCTCGTCACGCGGCACAGCTTGCGAGAGGAAAGCAAGGATGTACGCCCTCCATACATTGCGCCCCCACTTATGGGATTGCGGATACTCCTGGCGGAGGACAATAAGGTGAACCAGACGCTGGCCACCCGTCTGCTTGCGAAGCACGGACACAACGTTACGGTTGCGAACAATGGACGCGAAGCACTGGCATGGATCGAGAAACAGCCCTTTGACTTGGTTTTGATGGACGTGCAAATGCCCGACATGGATGGTCTTGAGGCGACGGCGGCCATCCGGACTAAAGAAAAGACTGCGGGCGGACATCTGCCGATTATCGCCATGACGGCGCACGCCATGAAAGGCGATTGCGAGGCGTGCCTTCAAGGTGGTATGGACGGATACGTCTCAAAGCCGGTCCGGCATGAGGATCTTTGGCGAACGATTGATGGCATCATGCGTCCGCGCGTCACGGACATGGTTCCGGCAGAGCCAGTGCTGCAAGCAGACGGAGGAGAGGACAGATAGAAAATAGGCGTGCCAGCTTCAACTGTAGCGGTGGCATTCGCGCCGCTGGTCTTTCTATTTGAGAACTGGCTATTTAAAGACCGGCGGCACGAGGCCGATGATACAACTTGAGGTGAAGTCTGGCTTATCTCTCATGGGTAGAACCGGCAAATTCGTGGCGCGGGCCTTGATCGTTGACGATGAACCAGTGATCCGCGAAATTCTGATGGAGCGTCTCGGGCAGGAAGGCTATGACTGTTCCCCCTGCGCAAGCGGGGAGGAGGCCCTCAAGCTTATCCATGAATCGGCGTTTGACGTTATCCTTTCCGACCTCAGTATGCCGGGAATCTCGGGATTGAAGCTGCTTGAAGAGGTACGGCGCGATTGCCCGCGAATTGCCTTCATCCTGGTGACGGGCACGCAGGATATCCGCATTGGCATTCAGGCGATGAAGGAAGGCGCCTCCGATTACGTCACCAAACCCTTTCAGCCCGGAGTGGTGATCCGCAGCGTCGCCCAGGCGCTCGAAAAGAAACAGCTCGAGCGCGAAATTGAGATGTACCGGCAACACCTGGAACGGATGGTGGATGATCGAACCGCGCAGCTCAAGCTGGCGCTTGCGCGGGTGGAGGAGACCTACGATGCCACGCTCGAGGCGCTGGGCGCGGCGCTTGACCTCCGAGATTCAGCGACGGAAGGGCATTCGGCGCGCGTCACGCGCTACACCCTGATCATGGCGAAAGCGATAGGTTGCGCGCCGGAAGAGATGCGCGAGATCGCCCGTGGAGCTTACCTACACGACATCGGCAAAATTGGAATTCCCGACGGCATTTTGCTCAAGCAAGGAAAACTGACCCCCGAAGAAAAGGAAGTGATGGAGACGCACGTGATGATCGGCTACAAACTGGTCAAGCGTATTCCTTTTCTGGCTGCCGCCGCGGAAATGGTGCTCACGCATCAGGAACGGTACGATGGCCGCGGGTATCCTCGCGGTTTGAAGAACGGCGACATCGTGATTGGATCGAGGATATTCGCCGTGGCGGATACGCTCGACGCTATGACCTCGGACCGGCCCTACCGCAAGGCGCTTCCGCTCGAAGACGCTATCCATGAGATTCGGAATGAGGCGGGTCGGCAATTTGACCCTGCCGTTGTCAACGCTTTCCTCTCCATCCCGGCAAGCACATGGCGCGAAATCCGGGAAGAATCGGCGCACCCACGGGGCGGATCAAAGCCACTGGATATCACGGCTCTGCTCGAATCGGCTCAGCCTGTGGAAGCCGGACGGCAAAAGTAACTGTAGCGGCGGCCTCTGGCCGCTGGTTTTTAATAGTGCCAAGCACCGGCTAGAGGCCGCCGCTACAGAACCAAAAGCTGTGATAAATTCCACTTACACATCCAGCCCCGCGCGGGCGCGCCTCAGCGCGGCGGCAATCTTTTTGCGGACGGCGGCGCTCACGGGCATCAGGGGAGCGCGAGGCAGGCCGCCGCCGTAGCCGGAAAGATCCATCGCGGCTTTAATTCCCGGGACGCCATGATGAGCGGTAATTTCCTGGATGAGGATCACCAGCCGCTTCTTCATGTTCTCCACCGTCTTCAAATCGCCCCGCATGAACGCTTCATAAATTCCCAGGCAAATCAAAGGCTCAAAATTCGCTTGCGAGAGAATGGCTCCGACAGCGCCCTTCTGGAATCCCTCCACCGCCGCCATCCCGTTGCCGATAAACACGCGGAACCCTTTGCGAACCTTGCTCAGAATGTCGCAATCGAACGCAACGTTGCCTGAGCTTTCCTTCATACCGGAAATATTCGGATGGCGCGAGAGCCGCCCGATCATCGCCGGGTCCATGGAAAACCCGGTGAACTGGGGAATTGAATAAATGAGCAGCGGACGCCGCACGCCATCGGCCACAGCGCAAAAATGCGCTTCGAGCACTTCGGGGCGCATCGCCGCCTTGTAATAATCTGGCGGCACCACCAGGAGCGCGTCCGCGCCGCGCGCGATAGCCTCGCGGCTGATCTTGAGCGTTTGCGCGGTGCTCTCAAGCCCGGTGCCGGCAATGAGCAACTGCGGCGGCTTCACCAGCGCGCGCGCGATTTCGACCAGGCGCAGCCGCTCGTCGTCGGTCAGGTAAGGTGTTTCGCCCGATGAGCCTGCGACGAGAATTCCCGAAAGCCCGCTCGCAAGGTGGCGGGTCACATTGGCGCGAAACGCGCCCTCGTCGATCCCGCCACGGCGATTGAACGGTGTCGTTTCGGGTGGGAAGATCCCACTCAGATGTTCGATAATTTCGGTGTTGGTCATAACGAAAGCAGATTCCACTCCTATTGACTTGCTCGGGCCTGCATCCCATGCAGACCTTGCAGGCTGAACACCTGGATGCCTTGCTCACGTCGGGCGCGGATGCCGTTCACCACCGCCGCTGCGGCGGAGAGCGTCGTAATACAGGTGATGCCGTGCTGCACGGCGGCGCGCCGGATGGCCTTCTCGTCAAACCGCGAAGGCCCGCCCAGCGGGGTGTTGATAATTAAATCGATCTTACCGCTCTTGATGAGATCAACCACGTTGGGCCGTCCTTCATTGACCTTGTAGACTTGTTCCACCGGCAGGCCAGACGCCTTCAGCGCGTGCGCGGTGCCACGTGTCGCAATCAGCTTAAACCCAAGCTGGTGCAAGTCGCGCGCCACCGGCGCGGCCTGCGCCTTATCGTGATCGTTCACTGAGAAAAAGACGCTACCCGCGCTGGGAATCCGCTGACCAGCGGCCAGTTGCGCTTTGCCGAATGCCTGGCCAAAGCTTTCGCCTACGCCCATCACTTCGCCGGTGGACTTCATTTCCGGTCCCAAAATCGTATCAACTCCCGGGAATTTCATAAAGGGGAAAACGGGCGACTTGACGAAGTATTGGCTTACCTTCAGTTCATCGCTGAGGCCGAAGTCGCTGAGCTTTCGGCCCACCATCAGGCGCGAGGCAATTTTCGCCAGCGGCACCCCAGTGGCTTTGCTGACGTAGGGCACGGTCCGCGAAGCGCGCGGGTTCACTTCGAGCACAAAAACATTTCCATTCTGAATGGCAAACTGCACGTTCATCAGTCCCACTACGTTCAGCGCCAGTGCAAGTTCCACGGTGTATTGCTTCAGTTTCTCACGAATGCTTTCCGGAATCTGCACCGAAGGTAGCACGCACGAACTATCGCCCGAGTGAATCCCAGCCTCCTCAATATGCTCCATGATGCCGGCCACCACCACCTGATTTCCGTCCGAGAGCGCGTCCACGTCAACTTCGGTGGCATTCTCCAGAAAACGGTCAACCAGGATGGGGAAGGCGCGCTGTAACTCTTCGGCGCGCTCTACGTAATCAATCAGCGTCTTCTCGTCATAGGCAATCACCATCGCGCGGCCGCCGAGCACATAGGAAGGCCGCACCAGCACCGGATAGCCGATGCGCCGCGCGATAGAAACAGCCTCTTCCACGTTCATCGCCGCGCCGTTCTCGGGCTGCGGAATTTCCAGGCGCGCCAGCAGCGCGCCAAAGTGTTTGCGGTCTTCGGCGAGCTCAATCGATTCGGGCGAAGTGCCCGCGATGGGCACGCCCGCGTCTTTCAGTTGGCGAGCCAGATTTAGCGGCGTCTGCCCGCCGAACTGCACGATCACGCCGCCCGGCTTCTCGCGTTCGACAATCGCCATCACATCTTCAAAAGTAAGCGGTTCGAAATAGAGGCGGTCCGCAGTATCGTAATCGGTGGAGACGGTTTCCGGGTTGCAATTTACCATGATCGTCTCATAGCCTTCCTCCTTCAGCGCGAAGGCGGCATGGCAGCAGCAGTAGTCGAACTCAATGCCCTGGCCGATGCGGTTCGGGCCGCTGCCGAGGATCATAATCTTTTTGCGGTCAGTCGTGTCCGCTTCGTCTTCGCTTTCGTAAGTAGAATAGAGGTAAGGCGTGAACGACTCGAACTCCGCCGCGCACGTATCCACCCGCTTGAACACCGGACGGATGTTTAATTTCAGTCGGCGGCCGCGCACTTGCTCGGCGGTCGAACTCCAAAGCCCGGCAAGGTCGCCGTCTGAAAGTCCAAGCCGCTTGGCTTCGAGCAGCGCGGCGGCGGGCGCTGAGCCAGCTTCAAACCGCTTCAATTCGCCCTGTATTTCCACAATCTGGCGCATCTGGCCGATAAACCACGGATCGATACGCGTCAACTCCACGATCTGTTCCACGGCCATGCCGGATTGCAACGCGTAAAAAATGTCCCACAATCGCTCCGGGTGCGGTGTGGTCAGGCGGCGCCGCAATTCCTCCTCGTTTTCCGGAGGCACGGGGTTCTTACGGCCCGTTTCGAGCGAGCGCACGCCCTTCATCAGCGCCTCTTTGAAAGTGCGTCCAATGGCCATCGCTTCGCCTACCGATTTCATCTGTGTCCCCAGCGTGTGGTCGGCATCGGGGAATTTTTCGCGCGCCCATTTGGGAATTTTCACCACCACATAGTCGATGGTCGGCTCGAAACACGAAGGCGTTTTCTTTGTGATGTCATTCGGGATTTCGTCCAGGCGGTAACCCACGGCAAGCCGAGCGGCAATCTTGGCGATGGGGAAGCCTGTGGCTTTCGAGGCCAGCGCGGAACTGCGCGAGACGCGCGGGTTCATCTCAATCACCACCATACGGCCAGTCGCTGGTTCAACTGCGAATTGAATGTTGGAGCCGCCCGTTTCCACTCCAATCACGCGGATCACGCGGAATGCCGCGTCGCGCATCAGTTGGTATTCTTTGTCGGTCAGAGTCTGCGCGGGCGCGACGGTGATTGAGTCGCCCGTGTGCACGCCCATCGCGTCCACATTTTCGATGGAGCAAATCACCACCGCGTTGTCGGCGTGGTCGCGCATCACCTCGAGCTCGTATTCTTTCCAGCCGATCACCGACTCTTCCACCAGCACTTCGTGAACGGGACTGAGATCGATCCCAAACGCCACCATGTCCTCAAACTCTTCGCGGTTATAAGCGATGCCCGATCCGGTGCCGCCGAGCGTAAACGAAGGCCTGATGATGATGGGAAAGCCGATTTGGTCCGCCGCTTCGAGCGCGGACTCGACGTTGTTCACCAGCACGCTGCGCGGGACGTCCAGACCGATTTTGCGCATGGCGTCTTTGAACCAGAGACGGTCTTCCGCCATCTTGATGGCATGGAGCGAGGCGCCAATCAGCTTGACGTTGTGCTTTTCGAGGATTTTTTTCTCCGACAGTTCGACGGCGAGATTCAGCGCCGTCTGGCCGCCCACCGTCGGGAGGAGCGCATCGGGCTTCTCGCGCGCGAGAATCGCTTCCAGGTATTCCGCCGTCAGCGGCTCGATGTAGGTGCGGTCAGCCAGTTCCGGGTCAGTCATGATCGTGGCGGGGTTGGAATTCACCAGCACCACTTCGTAGCCGTCCGCGCGCAACGCCTTGCACGCCTGGCTGCCGGAATAGTCAAACTCGCACGCCTGGCCAATCACAATCGGCCCCGAGCCAATAATTAGGATTTTGTGGATGTCAGTTCGTTTGGGCATTCAGATTCACGTCCGTTGGCGCTATCCCGTACTCAGACTCGAGTCGCTTTAATACGTTCAATGCAAGTTCTCGTAACGTAGGAATTAAGTTTTTAATTTCCTTCAATAGCACTTTTGCTCTGGCAGCCATCAGGTCAACGTTTTGCTGCCTATAAATGAGGCCCATACAAGTATTGTAGTTACCGCACATTACCCTGTATGATTCGCCAGCAGTATAAAACCCCACGACAGCTAGAAGCGCCTTTCTGCTCAGATTCCCTAGCTTATCGGCGCTGCCTTCATAAATCGGAAAAGACCGTTCCCTGAGTGGGATATGGAAGGAAACAATGTTTTCGACCGGATCATAGTTTTTTAACCACATCTGAACACTATCAAGCTCAGACAAAAGAAAACTCTGAACCTCAAAGTGTAGTGCAATTGCCAGAGTATCCCTTTGGTTTTCCCTTTCGGTGTCCCTAGCTTTCTTTTCCGCGTCAAGCTGCTTCTGGAGGTTGAGCACAGACTGTCTATTGCTTAACCAGACGCCAATCAGTGCCAATGCTCCACCGATAAAAGCCAGAATCCCATCGCCTGTGAATTTCAGCTCAACAAGCACTGCCTACATTCCCTTAAGGCACAATGACTGCCGTATCGCAAAGCCCGCTTTGGCGGGCAATATCTTATGGCCCACGGCGTCAGCCGTGGGAGAAGAAGCTCGCTCGCTTTGCAAGCCCCGATAGGGGCGGCATCGACTTCATAAAATAGCGCCCCTGACGGGGCTTAATGCAAAAAGTTTTCTGAACGCCCCACGGCTTTCGCCGTGGGCCACATACTGCCGTCGCTATCGCGGCTTTTGCACTCCGGCATTAGTTCAGGGCGCGCCCCCTCACCCACCGCGCTACGCGCGTCACCCTCTCCCCTGCGGGGCGAGGGCCATGGTCTAATTTGTTTGTGCTCTCGGGCTGGGCAAGCCCCGCCCATTAAAAGCGGCAACAAGCCGCCGCACACCCATAAGCCTGGAATGTCAGTGTGAGACGAATGAGATGGTTTCCATTAGAAACATTGATTTTAAATAACTTCTTGGGTTCGTTCCGTGATTTTTTGTGTGTTACCCATTCCCTCCCTGCCATTTTCTAATCTTCGGGACCGCTCCGTAGCGCAGACCGCCGCTTTTGTGGTCTGCGGCCTTTGAATGGACAGAAAACCCGCAGACCTCAAATACGGAAGTCTGGGCCACAAAAAGCGCACCATGGCGCTTTGGTATTTATGAGACAAATGGGACAAAAAAGACGATCTTTATGGCCCGCCCGCCGCTGGGGTATGGTGCCAGCCCCTGGGAATGCCTTCCAACAATATATTAAATCATAATGGAAAAAAGGAATGTAGGCCACTGCGGGGAGACCCTGCCTCCTCGCCTGTCTCGATACGCTCGCCACCCTCTCGCTTTCGGGGCGAGGCCAATCCTCTTAAGTTAAAGTTCAACCAGATTTAACGATTGGTGCCGCGTCGCGGGGCAAGTGAATCCATCTCTCAAGATTCTCAGGCGTAGATGCCGCGTAGCTTCAGGCAAAATGCCACGCGGTCGATGGCGAGCATGTATGCGGCGATGCGGTTATTGACGCCGTGCTTTTCGGCGTAGCGGACCACGTCGTCAAAAGCGGACACCTGAATGTGCTCCAGCCGGTCATTCACCACGCTTTCTTTCCAGAAAAATCCTTCGCGGTCCTGCACCCATTCAAAGTAAGACACCGTCACACCGCCGGCATTGGCCAGAATATCGGGTATCACGAACACGCCGCGGTCGAAAAGGATTTCATCAGCCGGAGGCGTGGTGGGGCTGTTGGCGCCTTCGACCAGGATTTTAGCTTTGATTCTCGCTGCATTACGGCTGGTGATGACGCTCTCGGTGGCGGCTGGCACGAGCACGTCGCATTCCTGTTCCAGGATTTCCATGTGGGTCATTTGTTCCGTGCCGGGGAAGTCTTTCACTGATTTCGTCTTGCGCGAATAATCAAGCAGCGCGTGAACGTCCAGGCCACGCGGGTTGACCACGCCGCCGTGAATGTCGGCGACGCCAATCACTTTGTAGCCCGCTTCGTGCATCAGCCTTGCGGCCTGCGAGCCGACGTTGCCGAAGCCGTGGACGATCACCCGGGTGTTTTCCCGCGTCCGTCCAAACCGCTTGAGCGCCTGATCGCAGACGATCATGCAGCCGCGGCCGGTGGCCTCGCGTCTGCCGCGCGAGCCGCCGAGATCGAGCGGTTTCCCTGTGACGCTGGCCGTGACCGTGTGGCGCACGTGCATGGAATAGGTGTCCATCATCCACGCCATGATTTGCTCGTCCGTGTTCATGTCGGGCGCGGGCACATCGCGCTCGGGGCCAATGTAATCGAAAATCTCAGC
>DASZAA010000314.1:0-23650 GCA_035945615.1 Terriglobia bacterium | reverse complement strand
CAGGCACGCGCCAACGCCCACAACGATGTCAATCGCCCGCTTCAAAACGCGCTGCGCGGACTTTTTGCTGCCCGGTGAAAGCTGCGCCGGACGTCTTGCCAGGCGCACTTCATTCATCGAGTCTGTTGTCTTGGCGGACATACTTGTGTCTGGTTGAAAATTATGTGACGCCCACTTTTGTAGCGGGGGCCCCTTATAGGCTTCATCTGCCGGTCTTAAATAGTAAAAGCCGGCGGCGAGAGACTGCCGCTACAAGAGCCGGCTTTTCGATGGACCATAGTTGCCTTGCGCGTCTTCAGCAACCTTTACCTCAACAAATTTTCGGATGCGCTCGCGAAATTCGCTCTCGTCAAATTGCAGAGCGTGGGCGCGAATGCGCTCGGTTTCAAACGTCAGATCCTCAAATTTCCGGATTGCTTCCGCCAGCGCCTCTGGCGTCTGCTCGGCAAACAGTATGCCTGTCTCTCCATTGATCACAATTTCTGAAGCGCCGCCGCCCGCGCAAGCAATCACCGGCTTCCCATAGGCCTGTGCTTCCACCATCACAATGCCAAAGTCTTCGATGGCCGGAAACACAAAGGCGCGGCAACGCGAATAATAATCCGCCAGCGTCGAATCGCTGACCGATCCAAGCAACTCGATGTTGCCTTTGGCTTGCCGCTTCAACTCCGCGAGATCAGGCCCTGTCCCAACTATTTTAAGCGGCAGTCTAAGCTGATTGAAAGCCTGAATTGCGAGGTCCACGCGCTTGTAGGGCATCAACCGTGAAACCAGAAGATAAAAATCCCCGGATACTTTCGACGGGGAGATCGCCTTCACCCGCGCCGGAGGGTAAATAATCGTGGAATCCCTGCGGTAATACTTGGCAATTCGCGCGGCCGTGGTTTTTGAGTTTGCGATAAAATGCTCAACGCGATCCGCTGATAGTCTGTCCCACATCCGGAGATGGCTCATAAGTGGATCAGCCAGGAGTCGCTTCCATCGTTGTCGAAACACGGTTGACCGCATGTATTGGAACTCAGACCAAAGATAACGCAACGGGGTGTGACAGTAGCAGATATGACAAGCGAACGCCGGCGGCAAAATCCCCTTGGCAAATGCAAACGATGAACTCAGAATTAAATCGAAGCCGCTCAGGTCGAACGACTCAACGGCCATCGGGTAAAGGGGAAAATAAGCGCGAAAGTAGCGGCTGGCGCCCGGCAGTTGCTGCGCGAAGGAAGTAACAATGCGCGCGCCCGGCAGCAACTCCCGGGTAATCTTCGGCTCGGCCACCAGCGTGTAAACCGGCGCCTCCGGATATGCGGCATGCAGGGTCTGCAGCACCCTCTCCGCCCCGCCCACATGCACAATGCAATCATGAACTAACGCAACCCGCATAGCTACCTTAAACCCAAACTGAGATACGGACCACGCCTTGGCAATCCCGGGTAGTACCTCAATCTCATGGCGCCACGCTACCCTGACGCAACTTCCTTGTAGACTTTGCAGTAGCGGCGCGCGCATTCATCCCAACTGAACAGCTTGGCGCGCTCCAACCCCTTGCGCCTCATTTCAGCGCGCAAACTCTCCGACCCTAACACCTTTGCAAGAGCCGCCGCGATTTCCTGCGGACTCAATGGATCAAAATACTCTGCCGCATCGCCGCCAACTTCCGGCAATGACGCAGCCCGCGAGCAAACAACAGGAATACCAGTTGCCATCGCTTCTAGCACAGGAAGACCAAACCCTTCATATAGGGATGGCATAATGAAAAGATTGGCAGCCCGGTAAAGCTGGATAACCCGCTCTTGGCTTACGTATCCCGTGATCTCAATGGATGCCTTGCAGTCCGAGGCTTCGATGGCTGCCTGGATTCGCTCAAAGTCCTTGCCAGGTTTTCCTGCGAGTATGAGGCGATGCGGCACACCCTTCTGACGGCGCATTAACGCGAACCCCTGAATCAAGTTAGGAAGATTCTTGCGCTCCTCAAGAGTCCCCACATAAAGCACATATGGATTCTCTTCCCGTAGCGGTTCGCCCGGCGGATTTTGGTCAACGCCGAGATAAACTACAGATAACACGCCGTTGTCAAGCCGAAATTTTCCTAAGAGTTCATCGCGTGTGAAGTTTGAATCAGCCACAAGCCGGGAACTCTTCCCAACAGCTATTCGCGTCAATGCCCGCTTATAAGTCCGGTTGCTCCAAGAAAAATAGGCATGGGGTGAATAATACGAAAGATCGTGAATGGTATTGACTACCGGAACGGAAGCATGAATCGGCCGGCTGAAATCAGGACAATGGAGAACGTCCACATGGTAACGGCCTGCAAGCCGTGGAAGCTCAATCTGCTGCCACGCGATCCGTCGCCACCCCATCAGGCCCTGAACTTGATGCACCGTGACATTCTTCGCCTCGGGCAGACCCTCAAAGTGACTCGGTGCGCCGAGTAATACCCATTGGCCTGGTTCAGGTAAGCACGTAAGGCTTTGTACTAGCGAGAGCGCAAAACGCCCGATTCCCGTCAATGGACTCGATAGAATCGATACATCAACGCCTACGCGCATGTTGGCCGATAGAATCGCAGATTTATCAAAAGCGAGTTTGACCAGCAGCAATCGGCAATACAGCAGGAACTCTTACTGCCTGCAACTCTGTCTGTGGCCGTACTTTTGACAAAGTAGCTAACTCAGCACGCGAAGCTGCGAGCGTCAAGCCAATGAGAGTCATTAAGAAAAGTACATTCGATCCGCTTCCGAGGACATGGTCGAAAATACAATAAACCAGCATTGCTGAGAGAGTTCCCTTGCTGGCCCTATGAAAAGGATGTAGATGTGAGCGAGGCAGTTTACGTTCGTAAAAAGTAAGTTCTTTCCAAGCACACCACCAAATGAACATTGTGACAAATAATCCAACAACCCCGCCTTCAGCCAAAAAATGCAAATATGAATCGTGGGCGGTAGAATCATTATTTTCGATTTCACCACCGGTTGCAATGTAGACAAGGCCAGGGACGCCCTGGAATTGTCTTCGAAGGTCATTGTACCTTCCAAATCCAATTCCAACGATTGGGCTTTGGGAAAAGTCGTACCAGGCATCCTGCCAGAGCACAAAGCGGGTCGCGTTTGTTCCCCAATTAGGGTCTGTAATCGTATCAATCCGGCTTAGAAAAGAAGAACTGCTCAGCAGGACTACTATCAGCGGCACTGCTAGGACAAGGCCAATCTTGAATGATCTTCTGAGCTGCCGAATGGGAAATAGCACCAGCGCTCCCGCCATGAACCCGAGATAGCCGCTTCTTGAATATGTAAGCGCCAAACCTGCAAGACAACTGAAGAGCAATCCCCAGACAAACAGTCTCAAATGGCGGCCCATCTTGCCTTCGATGAGAAAAGCTAGAAGGATCAGGCAGGCCATCGTATAAATTCCGCCCGCCGTATCATGTGCCTGGTACCATCCATAAAAGAGACGCGATCCCTCGAACTCTGCCTCACCACCTACAAGGTTCAAATGTTCGAGAACGGAAATATAGGGAAAATTGCGGAGGATTAGAACCGCGCAGGCGGCCATTAGACTAAGCGCTGTAAGGAATGAAAACCAGAATGCCCGAAAATAAGCACGTCTCAGCCGCCAATGGAGAAAGAAAAAAAAGGCCGGATAAGTAACGAGCAGTGCTCCGTCTCTGCGAAGGAATTGAAACGAAACGAGGTTATTGAAACTGTGGGTAGACCATTCGTAATTTGCTAGCCAGTATCCAATACAAAGGATAATAGCTATTTCCAATCTCAGGAACTTTCTCTTGCTGGCGAGCCAGCCAACCGCGCCACGACAAATGCAAACTATCAGACTTCCCGCAGCAAGGAGGGGAATAGCGTTCTGAATGAGAACCAAACATAAGACTAGGAGGAACAGAATATCTATCATTCGACGTTCGCCTTGACCTCGGAGCGGGACCCAAACGTTCTGCCAATCTCTAAACCTACCAGGATGTTCATCAACTCGTTACCTTTCTCAAATATCTGATTTATGAGACGATTTTCAAATAGGCTACAGCTAACTTTCCACGGCCCTGCATGTTGGTTGGAAAGCAAAACGTAACCGTCTCATCATCCTTTTTGACAATGTGTGAAGTAAAACTCAGACTTAATCCATCTTCTGTAATTACACTTACTCCTTTGGGGCTTCCCGAGAGCTGTACGCGAGCCACAATAGGTTGGGTATCAGATAGCGAAGCTTTATCAAGCAAGATTGCAATTACTTTCCGACGATCAGTTGCAAACCCTAGGACTGAGCCTTTTGCTGAGCCCATTGTCACCTGATAATTTGTGAACGCCCTTAGAGCCTCGCGGCCGAGCAGATTGTTCAACAACGCAAGGCGCTTCCCCTGATCGCTGAGAATCACGTGTCCCCGGGCATCAGTTTGCGAGAGGCACTTTGGGCCGTTCGGTCCTGCACCCCAAGCAGCATACCAGAACAGTTTATATTGATCCGGCCTTTTCCAGCCGGTTTCGAGCGACCAAGAGAGCATCGGCAAATACGTTTCAGGTATAAAATCCGGATCGCTCGTAAAGCCGAGTTCCGTTTCCCATACGCCTTTGCATTTTCCTGCTTTCACCCAGCGATTGTATAAATATTGCCAATCGGGAAGCCCTTCATAGTGAATGTCCAGGAAATCTGCCCAACGCCAAGCGTCATGATATTCCAACACACTGTCGAATTCCTCGAGGCTGTTACTCGCTGGCCAGCCTCCGAATACAACAAAACAGTGGTGTCGTCGTATAATTTTGGCGGCTGGCAAATAGACTTTGTCTATAAATTCATGATCCGTGCCCGCCCAAAATCCAGCTTCTTTAGTAGGCTCATTCCATATTTGAAAATAGCGCAGATCATACGGTGGCGCGCTGTATCGTGCGACCACATGGTCCACATAATCTTCCCAATCCTCCACTCGCACTGGTGGGGAAAACCCGCTAGCGCCAGCACCCGCGTCCCATGAAACGTTGTAACCCAGCAGCGGGAGAATCTGCACTCCTTCGGATTGCGCTGCTCGCACCTTCCGATCGAATGGCCGCCAGATCCATTTTCCCTTTTCGGGCTCAATTTGGCTCCAGTAAAAACCCTCGCGCGCCCAGCCAATCCCTAGTTGCTTCGTGGTCTCTGCGCCTAGCAGATAAACAACCCCGTTGAAATCCCGAAAGGTTGGCTTGCCACTTTTCGCGTTTGCAGCCTGGGTAGAGGCGGCAAGCAAGGCTGTGCCCAACAGACACAATAACTCCACAAGCAGGGTTTCTAGGCGCTTGTTCATGTCTGTTCTGAAGCGCATTGCGTTCTCTGAGCCAAAAACCGCAGCTTCATAAATCGCGCAGTGCATCGAGGGTTTTGCGCGCACAATCCTCCCAGGAAAACAGCTTTGCCCTTTCGAGGCCGCGCTGGACCATCACTTCCCTCTGCCCGGAATCTTCTAGCAGGCGCTCCATAGCTTCGGAAATTCCCTCGACAGATTCCGGGTCGAAATATATCGGAGCATCGCCACCAATCTCCGGCAGGCAGGATCTGTCCGAACTTATAACGGGAACCCCGCTCGCCATGGCTTCCAAAAGCGGCAGGCCAAACCCTTCATAGAGAGATGGCATGGCGCAACCCGTCGAGTTTTTGTACAGGACTGCCAGTTCCTGGTCCGAAACTGGCCCCGTCATTACTACGTGACTTTGTAGGTCGGGATCGCTAAGAAGCCGCAGTAATTCCTCGAATCCCCAGCCCATCCTGCCACATAAAACGAGTTGAAACGGAGATTGCTTCTGTCGGCGGACTATTGAGCGGTAAGCATGCGCCAAACGCACCAAATTTTTTCTGGGCTCGATTGTTCCCACATGAAGAAGGTAAGGCTTGCTTATACCGTAGCGATTCAGGATGTGTTTGCTTATGGAGGGCTCCGGCGGAATAGAGTTGAACAACTCTGAATCAAAGCCAAGCGGCGCCACAACGACTCTTTCAGGCGGTATTCCTCGTGCTGAAATCAAATCATTTTTAGAGTGTTCAGAATCGGTGAAAATCAGGTCTGCTCTTTTCAGACTCGCAATGTAGGAATGATGCAAGACTCGACCGCTTAACGATCTGAAGTGGTCTGGGAAAAGAAGAGGAATTATATCGTGAACCGTTATCGCGAGGCGAAAATGCTTGAAGTGCAATGGGGCCGGAGAAGGTAAAAACAACGCATCGGTCTTGATTGTATTCACCGTTCTGAAGAGTAAACCAAGTCTCCAAAATTTCCTTAGCCGCATGGCGGGGCATGAAACGAGTTCGAATCCGCTTCGCCTACCGATTCCATACATTTCGTGATCACGGTCAGATGGAACAAGGATGCTCATCTTAGGATCATCAGGGTCTGAGGAGATATTCCCCATCCCGCGAAGCAGGTTGACCAAATACCTGTTGATCCCGCACCATGCATAAGGGCGTGTTAGGAATAAGCCGTCGATGCAAATATTGCGTGCCATAGAGGTAGGACACCGTGCATTGAACACATCCCCGTCACGAGTGCATGAATCCCGCGACGCTAAACAACGCGGCGACGCATGCACACTTCAGGTTCACTATGTTGCTTTTGTGCAACCATCCATATTGCGTCGTAGATGTTAACTCCCATGATTGCGTGGACTAGAAGGCCCAACTTATATCTGACGCTCTGCTTAAAACCGTCTAATCCGTGGTTGGGCACGAAGTATGGATCGACACTTGCCATGACCACACTAAAGCCACAGGACTCCAGAAGGTGAAGCAAAACCTTTGGTGTGAAGTGTGAAAGATGAATTTCCGACATGCTTCCATCCAGCCGGATTCTCGGTAAGCCAGATCGGGTAACACCATGATATTTTTTGAAGCCAAACCGGCCCAATATCATGCGAACCCTAGCCTTCATAGGCCGATAGTCATTGGGGACAGCAATAACCAAAATTCCGGTGCTGCGTAACAACGTATAACACTTCTCAATCATCATCCTGGGATTCGGCACATGCTCCAAAACGTGAAATGCAGTTATGTTATCGAACGATTCGGCCGGGAGACAAAGGCTGTCTAGTGTGCCATGAAATAGCTCTAGCCCGTATTTTTCTTTCGCAATTGCCACGGCCGATGAAGATACTTCAGTGCCCCAAACTTCCGTGAAATTACGACGCGCTAAATCGAGGAACTGCCCAATTCCGGCCCCGATATCTAATAGGTTTCCTGGGCGGCTCTTGGAACGCATCTTTCTCAGCCTCTTTGCCCATAGTTTTGTTCGAGCGACCTCTTCTGAAAGCCAAGAATCGTATTTGGCAGGAGCAGAGTAAAAGCCGACGAGCGCGCTAAGAGTGGGGCGCGGGTTATCAAAAATATAATTACAAGATTTGCAAATCCAGAGGGCTGCATCAGAATCTACAACGTCAATTTCTCTGCTTCCACAGATCATGCATTCCGTTAATCGTTCGGTTTCAAAAGACGTCATTTGGTGTCTCGGCTCGGTGGACGATGCTGCTTTAGCCTATTTTTTCGATTCCCATTTTTCAGAGAGATAGGAATGCGCCGCCAAATCATGGCGTCGGATCATTGCAGCCAAAAAGCCTTTGTAGGTCATCTTTTTGCAGCGTGACAATGCTTTGCGTTCGGGGGTTCCAAAAAAAGAGAATCCACTGAAGCAAATAAACTTTAACAGTGAAAATCCGGCAACCTGGATGCGTCGTACAAGTCTTTCCCGGAAAAGAAATGTTTGCGCCTGTGCAATGCCTTCTGTGTATCGCCTCTCAAGAAGCCAATCGAGATTCAGCCTATTTTGAGGGATAAAATGCTTGATACGCATTCTCGGAATATAAAGCCCAACATATCCATTTTGGTGGAGATGTCGAAACAGATCAACATCTTCGAGCATTAAGAGTTCAGTATTCCACGGATTTTTAAGCAGCACATCTCGCCGGAACGCACAATTTGCTCCGATCGGGTGTAAGCCTGGGGGGTATAAGGTTATTTGGTCTTCTAAACTCCAGGCCGCATAATAGGTGCTTATCTCTGGCGAAAACCATTCAGGTCTTTCACCTTCAAAGAGTGGTTCAGAGGGGCCGCCCAAAGCTGCTATTTCGGATTTGCCTTCTGCTTGCAGTAAATCAAAGGAGCGGCAGATGGTAGCGCACCATTCTGGGGAGGCCTGAGCATCGTCGTCAATGTATGCAACGAAGCGGCCTTGTGAGGTTTGAAAGCCCGAGTTCCTTGCCCGCCCGAGTCCCTTTTGAGGTTCTGATACATAATGCAGGTTTTTGATACGGGGTTTGAATAATTCCGTGACCTCCTTTGTGCCATCCACTGAACCATTATCAACAACGATTGTTTCAAATGTAAATTGGTCGGCTTCCTGGGTTTCCAGTGATTCCAAGCACTTTTCGAGAAGACAGCTGCGGTTAAGTGTGCAAACGATAACACTAAGATCGATTGGATTCATCATGCACTACCGCCTTCGATCAGAGACCGAAATTCTAAACTACGCTAAGGACCCGAAATAAAGATTGTCTCATTCATTAGCTCGTATCAGAATTTTGCCTTCCCGGTTGGCAATAGGCTTGTTTGTAAATTCCAAAAACCTTTTTTTGTAAGGCTCAGATAACCAAACATAGCCACCGCAACAAAAACTTCCGCGAGAACAACTACCCAAGCCATACCGATCTGAAAATAATGAGGTGCAAGCAGAATTCCAAGACCAATATTGAGAATAGCTCCTCCGCACACAATGAAAGTGACAGGACCATCAAGCCCACGTGGCAGCATCCAGACTGTTCCTAGAAGGGTACCAATCGCAAATAAAGGGATCAACAATGACAGAATTCTTAGCACCGGAACGGCCGGGACGAATGCTGGGCCTAATAGGATTCGAACCAGCAACGGCGCCAAAAAGAAAATAGCTAGCCCCCCACTAACGCCGATTAAGACGAAAACAATTGCTGCAATCCTTACTAACCGAATAGCTTTGGGTAATGAAATACGAATCAAGCCGCTAACCCGGGGAAAGAGGGTTTGACCTAATGGTAGAACAGACGTTACTGCTGCACGTGCAATCTTCTCTGCTCCTGCATAATAGCCTACTGCCCAGGAGGGAGCAAAAAGACCCAGAATGAAAGAATTGCCCGCTGTGTACAAACTTGCAGCACCTCGGGTTACAAACATAGCCCATCCCGTGCACAAAACCTCCCATATGAGGAACCATGTTGGCCAGCGAAATTCGATCTCTCGGTACACGAAGAAGAATCCTGAGATCACGCCAACTAAACCTCCGACGCCCCAAACGATCAAGACTTTCCAATCGTCTGCCGGCGAGTGTATAAAAAGGAAAATCCCCGCCGTTGCCACCGACCGCCCAGAGACATCAAGTACAGCCACGAGGCGCATCCGCTCGATCCCCTGAAAATACCAATTGGGAGCGAAATTCGCGGTTATTGAAGCAAAAACGCCCGCCCATAATAATGCTGGATGCTCACGGAAGATACGAATCCATCGCTCCACGCCCCATGACAACAGCACGCAAAAAAGCACTGCTAGGCTCCTTGCCCCAAGCACTCCAGCAAAAATCTCAGCCACTCTGTGCTTGTTGTGCCTTGCTTGTGCTATCTCCCGTGTTCCAGAGTAGTCAAAACCGTAGCTGATGGGTAATCCGAGATATGCCCCATACGACAAAGTCAAAGCCACCAAACCCCAAGCTGAAGGTCCAAGTACTCGTGCAAGATAGGGTATCGTTACCAAGGGGAGGAGGTATCTAGCGACTTGCATCCCATAGAGGGATACTGCATTCGAAACTAACGGGTGTTGAAGTATTGGATTTAGCCGCCACAAGCGCAGTTAACCGCCCTTTGGTCGTCCACACCAAGCATGTTTCATGACAAGTATCCAGCGCTCACCATAGTAGACTATTTTACCTAATGCCCTAAAAGGTTAAACGAGCCTTTCGCACGTCGCTTCAGCGAACTAAGTACCACCTTTTGAACGAACGGCAAAATGCGCCGGAGCGGTATACGTTCCGGATCTACCGCCGCCAGATATCTTAAAGGATGAATTACTCTAAGTTGTGAAATGCAGGTTCCTTTAAATGCTTTTGTAAAAGCAACGTTTTCTTCAACGAGTTCACGCTTTGCATAAATCAGCGTATTCTGTGCGTACCACCATTCGACCCGCTCGTTTTGCCATACTCTTTTTCGTATACAGTCAATCGGGACAAAATTGTGCTCGCTGAAAATATTGGCCCAAAAATCCGGCCACTGCTCGTTAATATGGTGAGTACCTCCCTGGAAGGGAACCGCCGCGGAGAAAAGGACCACTGGGGCGAGCTGCACAAGGGAACTTACAAATATTTCAGAGCAATTCCGGGGTAAATGCTCAGCTACTTCCAACGCAATTGCCAGATCGAAATCCTTCTCGATCCGAAACGGTTTCTCCAAGTCAAAAGGAATAAACTGCTCTTTTGGGATCAGTAGCTGTTCTCTGTTCACATAGTCGCCGTCCACACCAAGTACATACTCCACGCCGTAACTTTTCAAAACAGAGAGCCATGCCCCAACGCCGCAACCAAGTTCGACAACTCGCCTTGGTTGTACTAGTTCAAGCACAATAGGGATGATTTCCTGAGCTGATCTGAGCGACCCTTCCCAATTGTTTTGATAGAATTCTTTTGTGTATTTGATTGCCGGCATAAAAGCATTATGTTTCCGACGCATCATTTCCTTAGCATTCATGCGCAAGTTCGTCGGGCTGGATTGCACGGTCTTGCGTATTCGCACGCATGGCATTTTCCACTATTCCAATGGCACTCTCACTGCTTGGGGTCGCTAAGTCATGTGGTCCACAGCCTCGAAGAATCGAGGGTCAAAACCGGAATAATGCTTCCATTCTGGCTTAAACCAGCGTTTAACAATATGAGGAATGAACCTCCTGGCAATTGATCTTGCGCGGCTGCTTTTCACCGTCTCTTGGATATATATTCCTGCGTGGTCCCAAACCCGTAAATAGTCACTTTGTTGAGGTGTTGATTGGAATATAGGGGCGTTCTCAAGTTTCTGAGCCAGTACCAAAAGGTGGGTGGGGATGCTATTCGTGAGCGTTATCCGACCCTTGATGGAACTTGGGCTCTTTACGTAGTACCATTTGGCTTTTGGCTTATCTTCGAATGCCACCATGCTAACCATGCGATATCCATTCCTTTTCGTGAAAACACTGAAGTACAATTCCGGGCTGAACTGATAGAAACCATGCCCCATAAAATTATTGGTCGGACTGATACCCAAATAATGACCACCTACCCGCACCATGTGCATACAATTCCTTATCGCCATCGGGAAATTGAATACGTGCTCCAATGACCCGCCATCCAGGACCATTGAATACTGCCCCTTCAGAGACTCGGATATTTCTTCGTTCATATCGTGAAGGTGGGTAGCTCCCTCATATCCTGAGATGTCAAACGAATGGGTTTCCTGAGCACCCAAAAATTGGAGAAATGGCTCTGCGTAACCTTTATTTTCGTTAAAAATACGCTCGATTGTGTCTTCATCGAATACAAATTTGAATTCCGTCAGATTCCGCTTCATATCAGAAGGGGATATGCGAGAAAAATATTGACGCCCGACCATCGCAGAGCGTGAAAAGTCGACCCCAAGCCGTTTGGCATACAACAAAAAGCGCGTCCCATTAACATCTAGCCCCATAGCGGTCCTTAAGCTTAGAGATATAAACTCCGAAACGACTGATGTGCTCCTCTTTCCTCTATTAAAAAGAGAAGAGAAAAACATCAGAAAATCTTTGACATTTGCCTTCTACGGGCTGACCTTTGGCATTGCATTCCAAAACAATCTCTCCGCTGGGGATCCGCCAATTTGTCACTATTAAAGGGCATTGTGCCACTTCCAGGCGGTTTGGACGATGGTTTCGAGGTCCGGATATTGAGGCTGCCAGCCGAAAGCGCGCATGGCTTTGGAGCCATCGGCCACGAGCGCGGGCGGATCGCCGACGCGGCGCGGCGCCTCGGAAAATGGAACCTTGCGGCCAGACACCTTCTCCACCGTTTGAATAACTTCGCGCACCGAATGTCCCTTGCTTGTGCCCAGGTTGAACGCCGCGCTTTCGCCGCTTTTCTGAAGATACTCCAGCCCTAGCACGTGCGCATCCGCCAAATCGCTTACGTGGATGTAGTCGCGCAGCGCGGTTCCGTCCGGCGTTGGGTAATCCACGCCGTAAATCTGCACTTCCGGAATTTGTCCTAGGACGGCCTGAATGATTCGCGGAATAAGATGCTCCTCGGGATTGTGCCGCTCCCCGATTTCGCCTTCCGGGTCGGCACCTGCAGCGTTGAAGTAGCGGAACGCCACCCAGCGGAGGCCGTAGGCCGCACCGTACCACCGCAGCGCCTGTTCAATGGCCAGCTTCGTTTCCCCGTAGGGATTGATCGGAAGCTGCCTGTGATCCTCCGGCATGGGGACTCTTTCAGGATTGCCATATGTCGCCGCGCTCGATGAAAAAATCATCGTCTTGACGCCCGCATCCAGCATTGCGTCGAGAAGCGTCAGCGTGTTGGTCACGTTATTGTGATAAAAGCTTCTCGGATCGCGGACCGATTCGCCCACCGACGCGCTGGCGGCAAAATGAAATACCGCCTCGATTTTGTGCCGAGCAAATATCCCGCGCAAAATTTCACGGCTGCCGAAGTCCCCTTCGACCAGTTCTCCCCAGCGCACGGCGTCACGTTGTCCTGCCGAAAGATCGTCGAGCGTGACTGGCTCGAAGCCCTTCCACGCAAGCGCCTTAGCGGTGTGGCTGCCAATATATCCGGCCCCGCCGGTAACCAGAATCTTCATCATACTCCGCTGCGCCTCGCCACTTGGATCGCTCTATACGGTAGCGGCGGCCTCTGGCCGCCGGCCTCCACTGTTCAAAGCCTGGCGGCCAGAGGCCGCCGCTACAGGTTTCGGCTCCGTCCCAGGAGTAATGCACGCGTGTCCTATTCGGTTCTGAGTGAAGCCGAGCGCGGCCAGTCTTTCCTCTGGAAACATATTGCGGCCATCAAAAATCAGCGGTCGAAGCATGTCCGCGCGCACACGGGTAAGGTCAGCGTTTAAGAACTCGTCCCACGCGGTGAGCATCAGCAGTGCCTCCGCGCCCGCGGCTGCATCGTAGGCGTCGCTACAAAAAATCGCATTCGGAATCTCAGTTTCCGCCTTGTCCATTGCCTGTGGATCATATACCTGCACTTTAGCGCCATCGGCCAGCAGGCAGCGGACAACGGCAATTGCTGGAGAATTGCGAATATCGTCCGTATCCGGTTTAAAGGCAAGACCCCACGCGCCAATTCGCTTGCCGCGCAGATCTCCCAGTTCGTCCTTTACTTTGGCCAGCAGCCTGTCTACACGCTCGGTGTTGATGCGCTCCACTTCTTTTAGCAGGGAAAAATCACACCCGAATTTCTCCGCCACCTGGATGAAACCCTGCACGTCTTTGGGAAAACACGAGCCGCCAAAACCAATCCCCGGCTTCAGGAACGCGGGGCCGATGCGATGATCCAAGCTGATGCCTTCGATAACTTTTTCAATATCCCCTTCGGCAGCTTCACACAAGTCTGCTACCATATTGATAAAAGAAACCTTCATCGCCAGGAAAGAGTTGGCCGTGTGTTTAATCAATTCGGCAGTTCGCGTATCTGCGAACACCAAGGGTACCGGTGGTTCGTCGTCGTGTTGGGCGCCGTGAATAGGGCATGTGAACTCGCGCCGCAAAATAGGATCGTAAATCCGTTTGAGTGTTTCAGCAGCCGTTGGGCTGTCTACACCGATCACGATTCTGTCAGGATGCAGAAAATCCTTAACCGCAGAACCTTCACGCAGAAATTCCGGGTTGGCAACAACATCCCAGCGGAATGGAGTGTTTCCGTTTGCGGCAGGGCGGTTCCGGGCTAAAAGTTCGTGCAGGCTACTGCAACTTCCCACCGGGACAGTGCTCTTTTGAACGATAAAGCGATAACCGTGCGCCGTTTGGCTGATTGTTCGCGCTACGTTCTCAATCGCCGAAACATCAACCTCACCCGTCGAGGTCAGCGGGGTGCCAACGCAAATGAAAAGAATCTCGCAAGCGGTAATAGCCTCCTCGGTGGAGCCAAATTGAAGGTGGCCCAAATCGCGGTTTTTTGCGACCATCTCCGCCAAATAAGGCTCAAACAAAGGCATCTGGCCGATTTTCAGGGCGGCGAGTTTATCTGATCTGCTCTCGGCGCAAAAAACAGCGTGGCCTATTTCAGCAAGGCACGCTGCTGTTGTCAACCCCACATAACCCGCGCCGATCACCGCAATCTCCATCATCCGTTTCCTATTTCCATCTTTGATTTGAGCGTTTTTTGCCGTATGCCTGGGGTGTAGTAACTGAAAGTCTTACAGCATCCTGTCAGTAGAATCCTGATCGCCAGACTCATTCCTATTCGCATGCCCGTAACCATAGCCGTAGCCATAGCCAAAATTGCCGCCTGAATAACCGTAGTAGCCGTCGCGGTGCAGATCAACATCATTGAGAGCAACGCCTAGAATGCGGGAGTTGGCGCCATACAGCAGGGAGCGCGCGCGGCGCACCACGTCGTAGGGCGTCGAGTGCGCACGGGTTACCAGGATTGCAGCGTCGGTCAACGTCGCAAGGACGCGACTGTCCGCAACGCTGAGGATGGGCGGGGAATCAACCAGAACAAATTCAAACTGCTCGCGCAATTTCCGGAGCAACTCGCCGGTCATGTGCGATGAAAGTATCTCAGCCGGGTTGGGAGGGATAGGCCCGCAAGGAATTACGCTCAAATTGGGCACGCCTGGAACAGGCAAAACCGCTTCCTTTAATTGAGCGTGACCCGTCAGGCATTGGACGAAGCCCGGCTTATTTTCAACGCCTGCGGAACGATGAACGGCCGGGCGACGCATATCGCAATCGACAACTACTACGTTTGTGTTGAGGCTGGCTAGAGTCGCGCCGAGGTTAAGAGCTGTTGTGGTCTTGCCTTCGCTTGGAAGCGCGCTGGTAATCAAAAGTAGCTTCGGGACAGGACTTGCCGACAAGAGAATCGATGTGCGCAACGAGCGGAAGGCTTCTGTTGCGTCGGGAGCTGTTTGAATTGCAGGCGCATGATGTCCGTTGCCGTTCGCGCCCAAAGGAATCAGCTTTCCTTCACCCTCTCCGTTCTTCAATCCATCATGAAGCCCGTGACCATTTAGAGAAAACTTGGGAAGAATGCCAAGCGACGGCAGCCGCAGCAGACGTTCCACGTCGTCCGACGTCTTGAGCGTTTTGTCCAGGTATTCCTGGAAGAATGCAAGCCCGACTCCGAGACCAAGCCCCAAAATAAGGCCAAGCGCGAGGTTGAGCACGATGCGTGGTTTTACGGGACCCTTCGGGACGATGGCTGCGTCCACGATGCGGATATTGCTGGCGTTCAGACCGGCAGAAACCTGCGCTTCCTTCATGCGCTGGAGCATGCCCTGGTAAAGCTCGCTGTCGGAATCCACCTTGCGCTTGAGAATGTCGTATTTCACGGACTTCCGCTGCATCTCATTCATCAGAGCTTTTTGTTGGTCGATGGCTTTGGACAAATATTCGACATTATGATTGGCGGAATTATAGTTATCGACGATATTCTGGATGACGGCCATTTTTTGCTTGTTAAGTTGCTTTTGCAGGCCATTGATTTCCCTCTCAATCTCCCGGGCCTTGGGATAATTAGGCTTCACCCACGAGGTGATCTCGTCATACTGCGCTTTCAGATCGGCCATCTTTTCTTCGAGACCTTGAATCAGCCCGTTATTCAGAACACCGGGGAGGTCCTCCACCTTGCCTTTTTGAACCAAGCTATAAAGGCCTTCCTTGGCGAACATATCTCCCTGAGCTTTTGAATATTCCTCCAGGAGCTCCTGCATGCGCGCGCTCGCAAGATTTTGTTTATCAGTAACATAGAGTATGTCGTGGGATTGTGCGTAAGCCTGAAGCGCGTTCTCAGACTTATCAAGCTCGGCTTGCAAATCCACTAACTTCCCGGAAAGCCAATTCGAAGCGTCGGTGGTGGTCTGCCATTTAACGTCGAAATTTTCCTTGATATAATCCTGCGCCAGCTCGTTTGCAACCCTCTCAGCCGTCTCTGGGCTATAAGATTCAAACGAGACTTCCACCAAATTGCTGCGCCGGACCGGCGCTATGTCGATAGCGTCCTGCATGTGCATAACGCTATTCCGGTAATAGTCCGCATTGATGTCAGGATTTGGATCGGAGCTTGATGGAAGCTTTCCAGGGTTGCTTTTGATCAGGCCAAAAAAAAGGCTGGATTTATAAAACTCCGGGAGCCGGTACAATTGCAAATCCCGTACTACTCTCTCGGCGAGGCTCCGGCTTTTCAGGATCTTATACTGAGTTTCCATATAAGTATCCACATCCACCGGATTGCTGACTACTTCCTTGAAATTGACCACGGCGGGAGCCTCGGGATCAATTTCAACCAGAACCTTTCCTTCATAGATTGGCCGCTCTTTTAGCGTACCGATAGCCACCGTGGCAAACACGACCACCAGGCACGCAAGCACCACCCAGCGCCGCTTAAGGATGATCGCCCAATAGTCAAGTAGATGAGGGACTTCTTCGGGCGACACGTCCAGGATTGGCTGCACCTCAAGCGCATGAGAACCGGGTTTCGAGTAAGTCTCAGCGGGCAACATTCCGTGATGCCGTTCGAGTTCGTCCATGTCGTTCCTTGTGAGCGCCTGATTTATAGACCGCGCCAAATAATTAAGCCACTGACGGTCGAAAGTGCAGTCCCAATGCTGGAACTCCCTATCCCCTTTACCATGCTGCCCGGAACCACCAGCATGTCATTGGCAGTGAGAACAGGATCATTTGCTTTGCCCTTCATGATTTTCCCAAGGTTGATATAGCTCACCTGCCGCGTCCCGTTGGGCAATGTATGAATAATCTCGTCGTGCTTCATATTACAACTGGCTGAGCATCCCTGCGCCAGCGATAACGCCTGGAGTGCAGTAAGACTATCAACGTCTTCCAGCGTGAACCCGCCAGAACGTTGCACATCACCTACCACGTAGACCACGCCGGCTTTGCTGACCGTAATCGTATCGAAAGGTTTGACTGGGATATCAAGCGCGCTATCGTGAGAATAGAGCAGCCGTCCCAAATCAACCTTCACCTGATCGGGCGCAAGCTTTGATATTCCATCAACCGGCATTAAATCTGCAAACCCTTCCCGCCGCGTGATATAAGCCCATCTACCAGCAGGGGCACCGCCTTGCATGTTTCCAGCAGCCGTTCCAGGCAGGTTGATGCCCCCTGCCATGGCGATAACTTGTATCAACGTGCGCGGCCCTGGCAATTGATAGAGACCGGGTTTTGCCACAGCACCCACTACCGAAATGGGGGTCGAATGAAATTGTTTGATGAAAACCGTTACGTGGGGATCTTCGAGATAAGTCTTGCCGAGTTCTTTCTGAAGTTCGTCACGCAACTGGGATGTTGTGAGCCCTGCCACCTTAACCCGCCCCAGCAGCTTAACAGTAATGGTCCCGTCGTTCTCCACCCGAATCGTCTGTGTCATTTCTGGCAGGTTGAAAACCGTTAAGGAGATGACATCTTCCGGTCCGAGTTTATAATCGGGGCCAATCATTCCACCTCCGGAAACCTCCTGGCCTCCCGAATCCGTTGCATTGGGTTCGGTAGCTTGGACTCCTGAACCAGCATCCTGGTCCTGCGCTGGATTTGGGTCCGGATGTAGCGCGTCCTGTGCGAGCACGAGTGCCGGCCCTGCGGTTAAGAACAAGCACACCGCGAACGTGACGAGCATGCAGGCCAGCTTAAAATAGAGCTTCATAAGCTTCCCTCGGAAGATTAGAAAAAGTCGAGGTTTGAAGTCGCGGCGAGAGGCTATTAGGGCATCCTTTTTGTACCTTGAGAATATTAACCTCGTAACATATTGAAGTTAAATGAGAATTGCCTCAATGTCAAGGTTGCTCCGGTAGGATTCTGTAGGTTATAAGAGCTTAAGCGCCATCGGCCCGCATGGAAAAAACGAGATGATCAATCACTTTACTCATCATGGATTCTCCGGTTTAACAGGCACTTCCTGAAGCTCTGTTTCCCGGCCACAACAGTAGCAATGCCCCGGCTGGACGTAGACGATGTTGCAGACCTGGCAGTAATATTGGATTTTATAGAGCTTCCCGTCTCGAACCGCATAAATGCGGGAAACAACGAAACTTCCGTCTGGCCCAGGCGTCCCTTCTAGCTGCAGTTCCTGATTCATCAGCCGTTTGTCCTCGAGCACATGAAGGATGTAAGGGGATTGCCCGTTCAGAACATATTCCTTCTGCGGCATCATCAGTGCCGGTCCCTTCCCCGCAATTGTGCTCAGCGTGCCTCGGATGATAATAGGACTCGCGCTCCTGGAAATGGTCTGGCCATGGGCCACGCCCATAGCGGCAAGAGCGAGAATCAGAATGCTACCCAAAGCGCCGTATTTGACCCACGATGGAGTGTGTTTGAGGTTTGCGGCTAAAGCGCAGCGCCAGGTTCCAGATTGATTTGAGTGCATGGCTTTTTCCTTTACTACATCAATACGCCAAGCCGAGAGGTTCCGAGCGAAGCACTAACCCTGATACTGCCCTTCCAGCACCATGGCAAATGACAGCTGCTGGCCGCCGTCGGTGCTAAGCTTCACCTCCAGCGCCCAGTTGCCCTGATCATCCTGGAAGGCGCCGGGAAAGGCTGCATTCGCAGCTTGGCTAGGCGGATCGAGCATCAAAACGCCCGGGTGCCCGGTGCCGGTGGCCAAGCGGCTGGCCTTGACCACGTCTTCAAAACTCATATTCTGGGCCGGGGTCGCATCACTAGCGGCGGACACGAGCAACAAGAAATCGCGGTAGGCACTTACACCCATGTGATTCCCATCCTGCGGAATTAAGCCATAGCGCAAGGTGTAGTACCCCGGCTTAATTGTTTGCCCTCGATAATCCTTGGCGGCGGTGGGGAAGTTCACAACACCTACAAGCTCACCCATGCTAAGGCCGCCATAGAGGACGTCCGGAGAGCTACCCGCCGCCTTTTGCACCGGAATCCCTTTGCGCCACCAGATTTCGCAGACCGGACCTTGCGAGCTGGTAAATTGGACGCCTTGGGATTCCAGCAGCGTCTGAATGGGGGTCGGGACTGCGGCCGGGGCGTTGCCCGCAGTTACCTTGTAGGAACCCTGGGCCCACGCAAGCGTCCCACATAAAAAAATGGCCGCAACCGGAAATCCCGCTCGCTTCCCTAGTTTCATCGGATAAGCCTCATGAATAGTAGTGTATATCAACAAAAAGGGAGCGCAAGGCGGCGCTCCCCTCGGACGAAAAATGGGCGCAAGGCCAGTCTTACAGGCGGAACGTCCCAACATAAGCACCGCGGTTATCGCGGGTATCCCACACAACGCCGAGTCCCGCACCAGTATAGGTCTGGTCGACAGCGTAGGCCGGCATCGAGTTCGCAATTTTGGTGAGCGGAGGATAGTACCGGATTTCATTGCCGCAAATATCATCGCCCGCGCACAGGCTGCGAGTTTGAATTCGAGCCAAATTGCCCGCGACCACTTTAACTGTGCCGTGGTCCATGCCACTGCCAAACGTCATGCTGATCGGAGCTCTTTCAACTTGTAGAATGTGCTTGACTAAGGGTCCGCCCGCAGACTGAACGAAGGCTACAAGAGCCTCGCGTTGAGCCACGTTAGCCCGTTGGTCAATGATCAAAATGGCTTTTGCAGGATAAGGATTATGATAAGGGTCGCCCAGGTTATCCTTGGCGTTTACTACCGCAAGCACCTTGAGGCCCGCGAGGTTGGTTCCTTGCCATTCTCCTTGCTTTATATCCCACGCCAGGATTGCCCGGCGGCCAGCCATGCCTACTTCAGAGTTCGCAAAGCATGGGCCAGTGTAAACATCGGCCGTGCGCACTTCAACATAGCTGCCTTGTACAGCAGCACTGGAGGGGATAGCCCAAATTGCCAACACCATTAGCGCCACAGCGCCGCTTATGAAAAGCTTTTTCATTTCTTCGACCTCCTCAAGCAATTGCTCAGCCTTCCTATTTGATTCTACGCCCCGCTAAATTGGAATTCAATGCCGCATATTGCCGCACAGAGGCACAAAATCTAGTATTTCATATGTTAAAAAAAGCAGCGGCTTTGCCTGCATCGTGATGCGAAAGTGCAGACATGGACACACACAATACAAACGCTCAGAGCTTTCTTAAAAGACGTTTCGCGACGGATTGACGACACGCAGTCTCTGTGGCTTACTGATAAGCGTGTAAATAGAAGGCTGATGAATGGATGCTGTCTGATGGCATCGCATTGAAAGGAGGATTCATAATCCGTGATTCGTTTAGCGCGCCTCGCAACCTTCCTCATACTTCTCTCAGTTGGCTTGGCACCGCTGACAGCTATTGAGGTTCAATCCGCAATGCCTGATCAGTTTCCGCCTCTTCGATTCTCCGGTTGTACTCACTAATAATATCTTTTAGGGTTGAAAGGAAGTCTGTCTGCCGTTCAACCGAAATCTCAAGTACATTGTCTGCGATAAAGTCTTCAAGGGCGAGGATCGTCAGCTGATGGTCAACCTTCACTACTTCTGCAAATGCCCTCGCCTTTTCAACTTGGTTTCGCGGCACAACGAGCACAGGGTGGCGATTGCTCAAGGCGTTAGCCTTGCACTTTTTAATGACGTCCAATCCCGGCGTTGCAGTGACATGATAGGAAATCGAATCGATGTCGAAATCCCCCATACGGCCTGTCTGCACGTCACCAGCATGTCCTGGATGACTGGGAATATTTTTCATTGGGTGCCTTCTCTGAAGCTTCGCACCGACTTTCTGTGCAGGCCAAGGGCAAGTAAGATTATGAATTTATGACAGAAAAGCCGCAGAGACTAATTCTGCCCTACACACTTCGCGTCCGGCAGAGGATGATCCTGGGGGCGCAGCCCGATTCAAGTTTTTCAACTCGCCTGTTGTATTCGTCGATAACACTATCAAAAATCTCGAAAGATCGCTTGGAACGTTCAGATGACATTTGCAGAATATTAGCAGCTATGAATTCGTCAAGCGCAAAGACTGTCAATTGATTCTGAATACCCAATTCTTCGGCAAAAACCTTTGCCGTTAGCAGCTTCTCGGGGATGACTACAAGCACGGGGTAGACCTTTCGCGCCAAGTCTTTCTTGCATGCTCTGACGACAGATCGGTTCGGTTGTGTCGAGACGTGAAAACGCACGCTGCCAATCTTATATAATCCTACATGGCTTCTTCGAGGGCCGTGCGCCGCCCTCGGCTCGCCATTTTCGACCTGACATGCGGGAAATCGCACCCGGAGCTTCGCCCCAACGAGATGCGTTACAACTAGCTCTTCTAGCCCAGCCTCACGTGCAAGATTTACCAAGTCAAGGATTGTCCTGCCGATATTTGCATTGGGGTCATAAGAGAGGCTCAGAGTACGACAATCATCTGGTTGCCCCATCTGCTTATGGCAAATGTGTTGACGCTTCTGATTCATCATTCCCACGCATCAGCAATCACGCAATTCCGGCTTACTTACCCATTCCAGTATCTTGTTCCCACGCATGCATTTACACCGATCCCCTGTCCAAGTGCTTACTTCAGGCGAAAATGACGAATGCAGCCCTCTCCTCTGCGTGGGATGTCGCCTAATCAACATTTCTCCAGAGCCATGAGAAAACCACGTCATCGTGCCAGGCAAGTATTCGTAATCCGCGTCACGAAGGCGGCTATCGAACTTCTGTGATTCGAAGCGATGTTCACACCCTTGATGTCCAACTTACTTGAACTATTCTCTGTTCGACTCTGCTGAAAACAAGTTTTCCATTCAGAGGATCTTGATACAGTTCATGAAACGGATTTTGCTTAAAATTTTTTACCACAAACAGAAAAAATCTTTCTTTCAATACTGAAGCGACAGAATATTCCTTGCTTGTTAGGGCGATGCTGCCAGCCGCCTCAGTTAAACCCTTTACCTCTATTCCATAAAAAGTGCTCGGCGAAACAAGCCGGAAATCAAAACCGCAACCAACCCTGGTAGTATCTTCAAACTCGCAATCTTGAAACAAACTGATCTCTTTATACTTCGCTCTGAAGTATTGTTCAGCCGCTTGCCCCGTGATCAACCGTTTCGCGAAAGAACGATCTTCTCCCTTTTTCCTATCAATTTCTTCCATCAACACGCCAAGATCATGCTCTTTGTAAACAATTTGCTTAAGCAGATTTGTAAAGTTTTTTAAACTTAGATTGCCGAAACCGTTGTAAATAACTTTACAATGATCTCGGATCGGTCTCTTGTGCCACCCCATCCTCTTGTTAGGAAATAGAGGATCAAACTCATCCCTGTAATTCTTTATCGATGCCGGTCGAACTCCCAATGCTAATCCAATGACGTTGAACGCTTCAACAAAACTATCAAAACCAAGCCGTCGTAATCCTTCAGAGTCAAACTTTGAAAGATATAGTCCGGCAACTATTGATTTTTCTCGCAAAGACAATTGCTTCATGAGTCTTTTCGATAAAAGGTATTTTTAACTGCTGCTATCGACGCGCCGCATGATTTCTGATACTTGGCTTGCAGTTCGCTTCGCAACACTCGCCATCTTACGTTTCGGTTGTCGCTGCAATGTAGAATCCACGTTTGGATAAAAATGCAATATTCGTCCGGCTGCGAAAATATACCATGGCGCCGCGCGGAGGAATTACAGGGAGATGACCTTTTCAATCAGCGCCACCGCGTCGGCGCGGATGGCCTCGCCGCGGCCTATGGCTCCGAGCGATTCCCCGGTTTTCGCCTTGACGCTGACTTGCCCGACATCAACTCCGAGCGCGCGCGCCACTTTCCCGCGCATGGCCGGAATGTGGGGCGCAAGTTTAGGCTGCTCAAGCCCAATTGTCACGTCGAGGTTCACGATGCGGTAGCCCGCCTCGCCGAGCATCCGGCGCACGCGCCGCAGGAAGACAAGACTCGATGTGTTACGCCATTCGGAAGACGTGTCGGGAAAATGGCGGCCAATGTCGCCGAGCGCTGCCGCGCCTAGCAGCGCGTCACAGGCGGCGTGCGCGAGCACGTCGCCATCCGAGTGGCCGGCAGGGCCTTTCTCGAAGGGAATGCGCACACCGCCTACAATCAGCTTGCGGCCTGCAACCAGGCGGTGTAAATCATTGCCGATTCCGATTCGATAAGGGCAAGTAGTCTGGCGAAGGCGTTTCTTAATTGGCATGAAGATTGGCGAGGGCGTCGCATGAGACTAGGCGCCCGAGACGCCGGATTTGTAGTGTGGTCTCTGGTCACTCGTCTTTTTGCTATTAACAATCGGCGGCAGGACGCCACTACAACATCTGTTCTGGTGTTCTTCGCCAAGTTTTCTGAAGCTCGGCGCTATCGGCCCACTTCTTCTACTGCAACTTCACCCTGACCCTCGACGGCGAGGAAAAACCGGGCGAGCGGCAAATCGGAGGGCTTGGTGATCTTAATGTTGCGGTCAGACCCCATGACGACCTTGACTCTCGCCCCCAGCCTTTCGACCAGGCTTGATTCATCGGTGCCCTGGAAGCCATCTTCGGC
>DASZAA010000313.1:0-6240 GCA_035945615.1 Terriglobia bacterium | reverse complement strand
CCCGAGTGGCGGTGTGGTGCCCGGGGCGACCGTTCATGTGGTCAACGTGGCCACCGGCGATAGCCACACCTTCGTTTCTCAATCGAATGGCAGTTATCTCGCGCCGTTCTTGGCGCCCGGAGCGTATCGAGTCGAAGTTTCGAAAAACGGCTTCAAGACGGTCAGCCTCACCGGAGTGAGCATCGCGGTCGCGGAAACCAGCACGCTGAACGTGAAGCTCGAACTTGGCGAGGTGGCCCAGAATGTGACCGTTCCTACCGAGGCGCAGCTTCTGCAAACCCAAAATCAGGCGCTAGGACACGTGACCGACGAGAGAATGGTGGAGGGCCTGCCTCTGGTTACGCGCAATTACACGCAAATCCTGGACCTATCGCCGGGCGTTTCAAGCGACGTTAATGATGCGGGTGCAATCGGCGTCGGCAACGCCATAATATCCTCCCATGGTGCGGTAACCGACGATAATAACTTTCAGATGAACGGTGTGAGCGTGACGGATCTCGACTCCGGTGGGGCCATTCCGGTTCCCAATCCGGACGCCATCCAAGAATTCAAAGTGCAGACGGGGCAGTACGATGCATCCTTCGGAAGAGATGCCGGCGCCAATGTGGATGTGATCACAAAGGGCGGTGGTAATCTGTTTCACGGCGATGCCTTTGAATTTCTGCGCAACGACGATTTCAATGCGAATGATTTTTTCTTGAATGCAGCGGGAAAACCGCGGGCCGTGCTCAAGCAGAACCAGTTCGGCGGTTCTATGGGCGGACCCATAAGAAGGGATAAGCTCTTCTTTTTTGGCTCGTATCAGGGCACGCGGCAGAGAAACGGTTTGGACACCGATTGCCTGGGGTCCTTTAGCACTCCAACGGAACTGACCGGACTTCCGAACCGCTCAGCGGCGTCGCTCGGAGCGGCTTTTGCCAATCAACCTGGAGTGCTTGGACCCCCGGTCGCTCCCGATGGCTCGAACATCAGCCCGCAGGCGCTGGCATTGCTCAACGCCACAATTCCCGGCGGCGGATTCTTGATCCCCGCGCCGCAAAATGCGAATGGAACTTCGAGTGTGAGCGTGGCCTGCCCGTTCACGGAAAATCAGTTCCTCGCCAATGCGGATTACATTCAATCCGACAAAGGCACATGGTCCGAGCGCTTCTTCTGGGCCAACAACGATGAAGCCTTAAACTTCCGGCCAAGTGCCGGCACGGGCGGTGGTAATGTGCCGGGTTTTCCGTTTTCCACCGCAAACCAATTTCGCAACGCTAGTATTTCCAATAACCACACATTTGCCCCGAACCTGGTGAACCAGTTCGTGCTCGGATACAACCGGCAAGTATTGGATAGCAGTCAGACCCAGGCAACTGTTAATATCCCCGGCCAAAGTGGCGCGGCTCCCCTAACTTTGAGCGCTTTGGGGATCACGGCGCCCCCGAATGACAACATCAGGCCGGAAATAGGCATTCTAGGAAGCTTCAACGTCGGCGGGAACGGAAATGATGGGTATCTTTTTACTCAAAACAGCTACAACTTCTCGGACTCTGTCGCCTACCTTCACGGCCGCCACTCATTCCGTTTTGGCGGCGGTATCTCCCGGCAAGAAATCAATTTTGAAAATTTCTCGTTCGCGGGATTGATCGATTTCTTCAACGTACCGGATTTCTTGACAGGAAACCCGCTGCTGGTTGCCGATCTTCAGGGCCTTGTGGATCGCGCCTGGAGAGCGACGAACGCCGACGCATACGCGCAGGACAATATTCAGGTGTTCTCCCGTCTTACAGTGAATCTGGGACTGCGCTACGAGCGGCAGGGAGTAATAGGCGACTCGCTTGGCCGATCATCTAACGTAAATCTGAGTCTCGTGAATCCGAATCCTCCTGCGGGCGGCACTCTTCAGGGCATTGTAGTTGGCTCTAATTTTCAGGGAACCCTTCCGCCAGGAGTTACGCGCGCTCCGAACTCCGCGGCTATCAACGGAGATGGCCAGAACAAGTTTGCGCCACGAGTAGGGTATGCGTGGCAATTGCCGCGCACGAATCGGCTTGTATTGCGCGGCGGTTATGGGATGTACTTCGAGCGGTCTACCGGGCAGCTCTTCCTGCAACTCATTGCCGTTCCTCCGTTCTCAGATTTCCGTGTAGTAGTGCCAGCAGCTCCTCTTGGTTCTACTTTCGCTAATCCTTTCGCCCCAGTGCCAACCTTCCCGAATTTCGCGCCTCTGGCCTACTCGCCTACAACCGCGCAAACTCCGCAAGGATTCTCGCCGACGTTCCAGCCGTCCATCATCCAAGAGTACAGCCAGAGTCTGCAGGTCGAATTGGCAAAGGATTTCGCATTGGAAATTGGTTACAACGGTACACGTGGGACGAAACTTGAGGTCGAGCGCGCATTCAACCAGGCGGCGCTTACTTCCGCGGCTGATCCGATCCGCGGAGTGACAACGAACACCGTTGCCAATATCCAGCAGCGTGTGCCCTTCGAGGGATTCTCCGCCCCGGGGGCCTTTCAGATTGAGACCTCGGGTGCGTCTTGGTACAACGCCCTGGATGTCAGTTTGACCAAACGGTTCAGCCATGGGTTGCAATTCCTAGCCGCTTACACGTGGGCGAGGTCCCTGACCGATGCCAGCAACTCGAGCACTGGTACTCAGCAGGGAGCGAATCTCATCGGTAACCAGAATGATGCGCACGCGCGGTACGGCCCGGATGGTTTCATCCGGCCGCAACGTTTTGTGCTCAGCTATCTTTATAGTGTGCCCGGACCGCGAAATCTCAGTTCTCTGAAAGGCAGGTTCTTAGACGGCTGGGCTGTCTCGGGTGTCACCACGATTCAATCGGGGCGGCGCCTCGATCTCACCTTCGCCGACCCGAATAACGTCTTCGGCATCGGTACCGGCGCATTGAATACCGATCCGGCGCAGCTCGCCTCCGGTTGCACAGCCGGCCAACTGGTCACCCACGGCTCGGTGCAAAGCAAGCTGAGCAATTACTTCAATACGGCGTGTTTCACCACTCCGCCCGTCGTAGGGGATCCAGAGCCCCCTCTTACTCCGGGCGCTTGCGGGGCAGCGTCCACATGTGCTCAGGCCACTACTTTCGGCAACGCGGGGCCTGGTATTGTGGGGGGACCTGACCAGGTAAATTTCGATTTCGCGCTCATTAAGCGCACCGCCCTCGGATCGGATAGGACACGAAATCTGGAATTCCGCGCGGAGTTCTTTAACATTTTCAACCATACGCAATTCGCTGATCCTGACACCGCGTTTAATGATCCTACTTTTGGCGTCATTCAAGCCACGAGCGTCGCGCCACGAATCATTCAGCTCGCGTTGAAACTTAATTTTTAGCCGGCACGTGACTGTGATCTGCCCGCGGATGTAATTCCCGCCTGCCACAGACCGTTGGAAGCGGCGCCGCATCGTTGGCCGTAACACTGTGAAGCGATACCACCGCTGCAAGAACTGGGAGAAGGGTTGCTGTGTCGCGACTTCAATTGGAGTGCCTGGAACTTCGGGAATTGCGCTTGCCGCTGAAGCATCCGTTTGAAACCAGCTTCAGCCGCATCACGGCTCGCCGGGTGCTGATTGTGAAGGTCACCAACGGCGACGGCGCTGAGGGCTACGGCGAATGCGTCGCCATGGAAGACCCGTATTTCAACGCCGAGACGATCGATACGGCCTGGATTATCATCACCAAACATCTCGTTTCCCTCCTTGTTTCCTCGCCGGTGGAGCGTGCCAGCGATGTGAATGAGTGCTTCGCGAGAGTCCGCGGAAATCAAATGGCTAAAGGCGCCGTGGAAGCGGCGATCTGGGATTTGGAAGCTCGGCTTGAAGGAAAGCCGCTCTGGAAACACATCGGAGGAGAAAGAAGCGAAATCGCGTGCGGAGTCTCGATTGGCATTCAGCCAAGCATCGACGCGCTGATCGGGAAAGTAAGCGCTGAACTCGCGAGCGGTTATCGGCGGATCAAAATCAAAATCAAGCCGGGCCAGGATGTGGAGTTCGCAGCAGCGGTGCGCTCAAAATATCCCGAGATTCTGCTTTCGGTGGACGCAAACGCAGCCTATTCGCTTGAGCGCGATGTGCCGGTGATGAAGGATCTCGATCGCTATAACCTTTTGATGATCGAACAGCCCCTCGCGCCCGGCGATCTGGTGGACCACGCGAATCTGCAAAAACAATTGAAAACGCGGCTTTGCCTTGATGAATCCATCACCAAGGAAGCCGACGCGCGGCAGGCACTCGAGTTGGGCGCGTGCGGGGTTATCAATATTAAACTCGGCCGCGTTGGCGGCTTTTCCGAAGCAATGAAAATTCACGACGTGGCTCGGCAGGCCGGCGTTCCCGTCTGGTGCGGCGGAATGCTCGAGACCGGCATCGGTCGCGCGCATAACATTGCTCTCTCGACGCTTCCTGGGTTCACGCTCCCGGGCGATGTCTCGGCCTCCAGCCGTTACTGGGAAGAAGACATCGTCGATCCGCCCGTCACCGTGAGCCGCCAGGGAACGATTCAGGCACCGCCAGGGCCGGGAATTGGTTTTGAGGTGAACGCCGAACGGGTGGCGTCCCTTACCTCGCGCCGCGAAGAAATAGTTCTCTCTTCGCCGAAAGCGCAAGTATGAATCGCTGCTCCAACGTCGATTCCGTGCATCCGGCAATCAAGGGAAGTAATTAATGGAGGTTTGGGAATGAAAAAGCCATTCGTCATTCTAGCGCTCGCCCTTTTCACTTGCGCCGCACTTTCTGCGCAGAACGGAAAACCGTTGCTGATGCAAAATCCCACGCTAAGCGCCTCGCATATCGCCTTCGCCTATGGCGGCGAAATATGGAGCGTCAGCCGCGACGGAGGCGCCGCGTTGCAGCTCACGTCTGGCCCCGGAAGCAAATCTGATCCGCGATTCTCGCCTGATGGCAGGTGGATCGCATTCACCGCGCAATACGACGGCAACTTCAATGTGTACGTGATGCCTGCCGAAGGCGGCGAGCCCCGCCAGTTGACCTATGGCCCTGGTCCGGACACCGTGGAAGGATGGACCCCAGACGGCAAAAACGTCCTTTTCCGCTCAGCGCTGAAAAGCTATTCGCCGCGCTACGAGCAGCTCTACACCATTTCGACTGACGGCGGCTCGGCGCGGGAGGTGCCCCTTCCAATGGGTTATGAAGGATCGTACTCGGCCGATGGCGCCCGCTTGGCTTACACGCCGTTGCCGCGTGAGATTTTCTTCGTGGGCGTGCCGCTCATACATGCGTTCTGGGCGCATTATCACGGCGGACTCGCGCCGCAGGTGTGGATCGCGAATCTGTCAGACTCCGAAGTCATCAAAGTCCCGCACGAAAATGCCAGCGACTTCAATCCTATCTGGGTTGGCAATAAGATTTATTTTCTTTCGGCCCGCACCGAACCCGTCACCTTGTATGCCTATGACGTAGCCACAAAAAGTGTTACTCGCGTGATCGAAAATCATGGCATGGACATTATGTCTGCCTCCGCCGGGCCCCGTGCAATTGTCTACGAGCAATTCGGCTCGCTGCATCTCTACGATCTGGCGAACGGCCGGACGCGCAAAGTTCCTGTGACCATCCGGGGAGATTTCCCCGAGGTTCGCACCCACTTTGAAAAGGTGGCAGATCACGTCATGGATGCGGGGATTTCACCCACGGGCGTCCGCGCCGTTTTCGAAGCGCATGGCGAGATTCTCACCGTACCCGCCGAGAAGGGCGACGCCCGCAACATCACGAACTCGCCCTCCGTTGCCGACCGCTCGCCCGCTTGGTCGCCGGATGGGAAGTCGATCGTCTACTTTTCCGACGCTTCCGGGGAATACGCCATGCATATCAAGAATCAAGACGGGATGGGTGCTGCGCGCTCGATTGCTCTGGGCAATCCGCCGTCATATTTTTTCGATCCCGTGTGGTCGCCAGACAGCAAGAAAATCGCGTACACGGACAAGAGGCTCAATGTCTGGTCCGTCGACTTGGACAATCCAACACCCGTGAAGATCGACACCGACACTTACTTTTCGTTTGGGCAACCGATGAATCCGGCCTGGTCGCCGGATAGCCGATGGATTACGTACACGAAGCTTCTCACAAATCACATGCGCGCTGTCTTCGTCTATTCGCTCGATTCCAAGAAGGCCACTCAAATCACCGACGGACTCAGCGACGCGGAATACCCCGCATTCGACAAAGACGGGAAATATCTTTACTTCACCGCCAGCACAAATTCAGGGCCAACGGAATCTATC
>DASZAA010000312.1:0-2636 GCA_035945615.1 Terriglobia bacterium | reverse complement strand
AAACAAATGAATGCCTATGAGGGCTGGGAAGATGCAAGGCGGATTGCATTCGTTATCATCAATTTCGATGACCTTCTGGCTCAGTACAAGGAAGAATATTACCGCCAAATCGATGAGTACCTTGCTGAGAATTCACTGCCTGGAGTCGAAGTCGTGTTTTACAACCAGAAAACGGCGCTCCATTCGCATGTCACCATGACCCACGCGACTGTCATCAATGAGTAGCAACCAGCGCCCGAAAGAAGCCGGTTGCAACTGCGGCTTAGGTTCCCCCGGTGTGCTCACGGCGCGAAGACAGTTGCTATGATGGAGGCAAGCACGAGGGTGCAGAGCTAAAATCAAAGACCCCATTTAGCGAGGACAACCATGAAGCGCAAAGAGGTTATTTTGCTTGCGGTGTTTTTCCTGGCAGTTGCGGCGCTGGCCCGCGCGTCGCAAATCTACGACGATAACGCCAATGCGCGCCAAGCCATTGAAAGCGCGATCCGCGAAGCATCAGCCTCGCATAAAAATGTTGTGCTCGACTTCGGGGCTAATTGGTGCCTTGACTGCTATGTGCTCGACGAGCAGATGCATCAAGGGAAACTTGGCGAGATTATTAAAAAGGATTACGTGGTGGCCCACATCAGCGTGGGAACGTATGACCGGAACCTGGACTTGGCCAAGCAATATGGAGTTCCGCTGCACAAGGGAATTCCTGCGCTGGCGGTGCTCGATTCGCATGGAAAGCTGCTTTATGCGCAGACGAAGGGACAGTTTGAAAACGCGCGTGTCGTGCAACCTGGAAGCTTTCTGAGCTTCTTCAAAAAATGGGCGCCGAAGCCATAGCCTATTCGAGAATGTTTAACGGGTTTCGCTCTGGAGGATTGCGTGCGTGCCGACGCGGCGTAAGATGATCAAATCACCGGTCCGCTGGTAGGTGATGCGATAAGAAAGCGTAACTCTTGCTTCCCATATATCCTTCAACCCCTTCAATTTCTTTGTCCCTAAGGAAGGATGTGCTGGATTCTGAGCTAACAGCCGGAGAGTTTCTTCGGCCCTTTCCTGTATTTTCAATGGAAGAGATTTAAGGTCTTTCACAAACAATGTGGTGCGCGCAAAGCGCACAGGTCCGGTTTGTTGTTGAGGAGCGGATTGGCGGCGCCTGGAACCAGGCATCTTATGATTTTAAGTCCTTAATCAGTTCGTCAACTGACTCAAATGTTTTTACTCTGCCGTGGCGGATATCTTCCTCGGCTTCGTGCTCCATCTGCTGCCACTCAGGAGTCCAGAACCACAGTTGATCCTTGGGGACCAAGTTCGCGGCGACCATCTCAACCCTGTCGCCCACAACCCTCATTAACATATAGTCGCCTGTCTTCAGGCGTAGAGCGTCCGATACTCGACGAGGAATTGTGATTTGGTGTTTTGCGCCAATCCGTACTGACTCTTCCACGGCCATGCTAGGTTTCGACATTGTCAGGCTCCATTCCGACATTCCGATTTTCCTACAAAAAGACGCGCCAATCAAGAAATTACCAGCTTTCGGAAAATTCTGCGCTTGACATTGTTTGTTGTTATGTGTTGTTATTTATTTAGAGGAGGTGGTTATGGTTGATATAAATAAAGAACAACTGAGAGGGGCAAGAGTGCAGCTTGCAAATGAACTGTCCGCGATGGAGGAACAGGATCGCACGCTTATGAAAAAGATTACAGAGCATAGGAAGAAACTGGACGCTATCGATTGCCTTTTAGAACCGTATGGTTCTGAGAATGGACGTGAACGCACTGCCACCCGTCCCATTGACGCACAGACGAAGGGAAGCAACATTTTCACGCCGGTTCACGTGTACTGGCCAGCTATTCTTGCAAGTTTATTTGAGCTTGGCGGATCTGCCTCCGCAGACGATGTTGTTGAACAGGTCGGAAGAAGACTTAATAGCGTTTTAACAGATGCAGATAAAGAAATACTACCAAGCGGAGCAGAAGTACGTTGGAGAAACCGGGTTCAATGGCAACGGTTTAACATGACTAAACGAGGTTTACTACGTCGTGATTCACCGCGGGGACGGTGGGAAATTACTGAAGAAGGGCGACGCTGGCTTGAAAAGCTAAAGACCAAATCACAAATCAACAACAACCAACATAACGAATAAGGCACACGATACGGGATTATGAGGCACGGACGCGGGGCATGACCTCAAGCTACAGCGGTGGCTGTTCCGCACCGTGCCGCTGGAATATTTCGATGAAAACGTTCACCAGCGAAACGGCGGCGGGAGTGATGCCGGGGATGCGAGAGGCTTGGCCGAGTGTAACAGGCCGGACCTTGGCGAGCTTTTCAACCACTTCTCTCGAAAGGCCGGAAACCCTGCCGTAGTCAAACCAATCAGGAATATGCCGGGCTTCAGCGCGTTTCATTTGTTCAATTTGTTTCTCTTGTTGGACGAGATAACCTTCATATTTAAGGTCCGTCTCTACCCGGCGCGCTTCTTCGCGGGCCAACAGATTGCCTGCCTCCGTCGTGACGCCATTATTCATTCCCGCCAGCCCCTCGTTGATCCATTCCGCGAGGTCTTCAATGCTGATCTCCGGCCGGCGCAGCAACTGCGCTCCGGTGAGCGGACCGGGGCCATCAAAGTGACTTTCGTTCATTA
>DASZAA010000311.1:0-4832 GCA_035945615.1 Terriglobia bacterium | reverse complement strand
TCGTCGTGCCGAAAGGCTTTTTCCCGCAAGAAGACATTGGCCGCATCGCGGGAACGGTTCAGGCATCCCAGAATATTTCGTTTGACTCACTCACGAAGAAACAAGATGCGTTTGTCAAAATCGTTCTGAACGATCCGGCGGTGGACGCCGTCGAAAGTTTTATCGGCGGCGGCGGGCCGGGCGGCAGCAGCGTCAACACGGGCCGCATGTTCATAGCCTTAAAGCCGCGCAGCGAACGTGACGCCAACGCCGACCAGGTCATCGCCCGTATCCGCCCTGAGGCTGCCAAGATCGCCGGCGCCACGCTCTTCCTTCAGGCTGAGCAGGACATTCGCGTGGGAGGCCGGCGCGCCAACTCGGAGTATCAATACACGCTCGAAGATCAGGATCTGGACGAGCTTAACCATTGGGCGCCACGCCTCGAGACGCGTCTGGAGTCGCTGCCCGGCTTGCGCGACGTTTCATCCGACCAGCAGAACCACGGCCTCGAAACGGTGGTCGCAATCGACCGCGACACGGCGAGCCGCCTGGGCATCACGTCCGCCATGATCGATAACACGCTATACGACGCCTTTGGCCAGCGCGAGGTCTCCACGCTCTATACGCCCATCAATGAGTACCACACTGTCATGGAAGTTGATCCGGCGTTTCAGCAGAATCCGGACGCGCTTAAGACCATCTTTGTTCGCTCGGCGAGCGGCGCCGAAGTTCCGCTCAGCGCGTTCGCGCATTTCACCAGCTCGACGACTACGCTTGCCGTGAACCATCAGGGCCAGTTCCCCGCCGTCACGCTTTCATTCAATCTCGCTCCGGGCGTATCGCTTGGCCAGGCAGTGCCCGCAATCGAAGAGGCCCAGCGTGAAATCGGAATGCCCGATTCGGTTCACGCGAGTTTTCAGGGAACCGCCCAAGCTTTTCAGGTGTCTCTTCGCAATGAACCGCTCTTGATTCTCGTCGCACTGATCTCTGTGTATATCGTGCTTGGCATTCTTTACGAAAGCTTGGTGCATCCTCTGACCATCCTTTCCACTATTCCGTCGGCGGCGGTAGGCGCAATCCTGGCGCTGCTGATTTTTCATATCGAGCTTAGCGTTATCGCGCTGGTGGGCATCATTCTGCTGATAGGAATCGTGAAGAAAAACGCCATTATGATGATCGATTTCGCCCTCGCGGCGGAGCGGCAGGAGGGCAAATCGCCCGCCGACGCCATTTACGAGGCGTGCCTGCTGCGCTTCCGCCCCATCCTCATGACCACGATGGCGGCCATGCTCGGCGCTCTGCCGTTGGCGCTGTTTTCTGGTATGGGATCAGAATTCCGCAAGCCCCTCGGCATCACGATTGTTGGCGGCCTCATCTTGAGCCAGACACTGACGCTCTATACCACTCCGGTGGTCTATCTTTTCTTTGACCAGATTGCCCGCGCCTTCCGCCGGACCTTCTCACACGCCCATCCCGCGCGCCCCGCCGAACGCCCGCTTTAATCTGTTGTAGAGGCGGCGTCTCACCGCCGGCTTTTTGTAGCGCGGAGTTCTGCAGTTAGAACTCCGGGGCTTGTCTGATGGAACAGGCGACAATCCGCAGAGTTTTAAAAGCACAACTCTGCGCTACATCGCTACTCTCCACGCCGAGTGCCTTGCGCCCACCATGGAACAAGCCGCGGACTTGAAATACGCCGCTGCAACACAAGGGTTGACATCTAACCCAACCGGGACTACACTCAGGCTACATGCTAACCCGAAAAGAGACCGATCGCACCGCTTTGCTGCAAGGCACCCTTGACTTGCTGATCCTACGCACGCTCGTCTTCGGCTCGAATCACGGCCAAGGCATCGCGCGCGCGATTCAAGAGCAGTCGGAAGATGTTCTCCTGGTCGATCATGGCGCCCTTTATCCCGCGCTCGACCGGCTGGAAACGAAAGGTTGGATCTCGGCCAAGTGGGGCACGTCCTCCAACAACCGCAAAGCCCGCTTCTACACCCTCACGCCTAAAGGCAGGGAGCAATTGCTGAAAGAGACGAGCCAGTGGCGCAGGATTGCAGCAGCCATTGGCCGGGTGCTGGGACCGGAGAGCGCGGAGGGCTAGAGCGATGTTCTGGCGGCGCAAGCGGACGCAAGCCGATTTTTCGGAAGAACTTCAGGCGCACCTGGCGCTCGAAGCTGACCGGCTGCGCGGAGAGGGCATGAGCGAAGAGGAGGCCTCGGCGATGGCGCGACGCAATCTGGGTAATATCACCCAAGCCAAAGAGCAATTTTACGAGTCTCACCGCTGGCTCTGGCTGGATACTATCCTCCAAGACCTTCGCTTTGGCCTGCGACAGTTGCGCCGCAATCCAGGCTTCACCGCGGTGGTGGTGCTTTCGCTGGCGCTTGGCATCGGCGCGAACACCGCCATCTTCACCGTGATCGACGCAGTGCTGCTTCAGTCGCTGCCGGTTAAGAATCCTTCTGCGTTAGCGCTCCTTGATAGCGGCCCTGACCAGGGCACGGACAGTGGAAGTCCATACATCGGACGCTGGCCCGCGCTCTCCTTTGATGCTTATCAATATTTCGTTCGCCACAACGAGTCCTTCCAGGGCCTCGCCGCGTTCCGCAAAGGCATAGACCCTCTGGAAGTCCGTTGGCCGGGCGCTACATCCGGTGGCCGGGCTGAGCAGGCTATGGGGCATCTGGTTTCGGGCAATTATTTCCAGGTGATGGGCGTTGACGCCGATATCGGAAGGGTATTCGAAGCGTCTGACGACGTCCCGAATGCTCGCCCTGTAGTGGTCATTAGCTACGATTACTGGCAGCGGAAATTTCACGGCGACCCCTCGGCCGTCGGCCGCGCGGTCGATCTGAACGGCACGCCATTTACCATCGTAGGCGTCACCCCTCCGGACTTTTTTGGCGAGCGGATGTATGAAACGCCGCCGGATTATTGGCTGCCGCTTACTTCCCAACCTGAAATCATGCAGCGCGAGTCGTGGCTCACGCGAAAAGATATGTATTGGCTGAATTTCATCGGGCGGCTCAAACCCAACGTCACACGCGCGCGGGCGCAAGCCGTTCTCGACGTCCAGCTTCGCCAGTTCCTCGAAGCGCAAACGGGCACGGAACACGCCGCAGACATCAAGCTGGCGATCAAGCAATCTTACATTCAACTGGACCCTGGCCGGAACGGCATCTCCGGGCTTCGGGCGCATTACTCCATGTCGCTGAGCATCCTTATGGGCATCGTGGCGCTTGTGCTGCTTGTAGCTTGCGCTAACGTTGCAAACCTTTTGTTTTCGCGCTCCGCGGCGCGGCAGAGAGAAATCTCCATGCGGCTTGTGGCAGGAGCGACGCGCGCGCGGCTCATCCAGCAGATGCTGACGGAAAGCGTGCTGCTTGCTCTCTTCGGCGGAGCTGCGGGGTTGCTGGCGGCAGATTGGAGCGTCCATCTTTTAGGCGCGCTCCTCAGCCGTAACTTGGTGCTGAGCGTGACCGCGAATCCCTCGGTTCTTCTATTCACGCTGGTGGTCTCGGTGCTCACCGGGCTGGTCTTCGGCCTTGTGCCGGCGCTGCGCGCGAGCCAGACGGAATTAAGCGAGGCAATAAAGGGCGCAATCGCCGCCGGCAAATGGTCGCAATCAGCCTTAACTCACGGTCTTGTAGTGTTGCAGGTGGCCGTCTCTTTAGTCCTGCTTGCGGGCGCCGGTCTTCTCGCACGCACCCTTGTAAATCTTGAAGATCAAAACCTGGGCTTCAATCGTGATAACGTCCTGTTGGTGCAAACGAATCCTCGCCTGACCGGGATGAAAGCCCCCGACCTAGACGCTCTTTACCGGCAGCTTCTTGACCGTCTGGACAATCTGCCCGGCGTGCGCTCAGCCACCATAGCGTATTACAGTCCGATGAGCGGCCACAGTTCGTCCACCGATGTCACCGTTCAGGGTTACACGCCCCGCCCGAACGAGAACATGGAAGTGAACGAAAACCAGGTTGCGCCTGGCTACTTCGAGACACTCGGCATTCCAGTGCTCCTCGGCCGGCTGATTGGGCCGCAGGATACGCCAACATCCCCGAAAGTCGTCGTCGTGAACCAAGCCTTCGCTAACCGCTTCCTTCACGGACAGAACCCCATCGGCAGGCGAGTGTGGGTGGGGCATTCAACTTCGCCTTCCGCCGACCTTCCGCAGGAAATTATCGGACTCGTGGCCGATGCCAGAGTTCACAATGCGGCCCAGGCCCCTCAGCCGTTCGCCTATATGCCGCTCAGCCAGGACCCCCAGTTTTTCGCCGGGAATATTGAGGTGCGCGCGACCGGCGATCCCGCGGGCGTGGCCGCCGAAGTCCGGCAGGCGATCCGGGAAGTGGATAGCGCCCTGCCCATCATGTCGGTTCAAACATTGCGCCGGCTTGTTTACGATCAATTGAATCAGCAGCGGCTGGTGGCGCGGCTTTCTGTTCTGTTTAGCTTGCTGGCGCTGGTTCTGGCGGCAGTGGGACTCTACGGAGTGATGGCCTATTGGGTCACGCGGCGCACGCAGGAGATTGGCATACGCATGGCGCTTGGCGCGCAGAAGCATGATGTATTACGGCTCGTGGTGGGACGCGGCCTTGTGATGACGTTGCTCGGCGCAGGGTTTGGCTTGAGCGCCGCGTTGGGTTTGACCCGTCTGATGGCAAGCTCGCTCTACGGCGTTAAAGCAAACGATCCGGGCACGTGCATCGCGGCGTCGCTCTTGATCGTTGCGGTTACTCTGCTTGCCTGCTACATTCCCGCGCGGCGGGCGACCAAGGTCGACCCAATGGTGGCGCTGCGTCACGAGTAACATTATGTTCTATACGGAGCGCCATAAGTCGGCGACGAT
>DASZAA010000310.1:0-23383 GCA_035945615.1 Terriglobia bacterium | reverse complement strand
CGAGCGTGTTTCATAGAGCGATGACCTTCCTTTCAGGAATATGCAGATGCGGCATCATGCCGCCGGACACAGGTAAACGCGCCGCAAGCTGCCCCGTCGCAGATACTTCCGGCCTCTTGCGGAAGCTCTGGATTATACAATAAACCTCTAGTTTTTAACGGTATGCTTTCAATCGCTTAATTGGCCCCGTTCGACCATTAGAACCGTAGCGGCGGCGTCTCGCGCTTGCCGTTACTTGTTAAAACCCGACGGGCGAAGTTTATAAGGGGTCGCGGCCGCACTGCACTGCGAAAAGGCACGACTTCCTGTCGTGCCGGAGCAGGATAAGTAGAGGATTTCTTCGTCTCACGTGTGCGAGACGAGAAGGCTAAATTCGGGTATCTCACCTTTCACAAAAGCCTTCCTCATAATCCGCGGAGCCGATCCTGCTAAATATTCCTCTCCCTACAGCGAATGCTGGATTACAGGCGATCCTCAAAAACTATAGATTGAAATTTGAACGCGTAAGCTCTGCGGATGATAAAAAGGCTCCCATTTGCGTTTTCTAGCAGTGTGATCACGAGGAGCTCAATCGCTCACAACTAAACGTAAAGAGGAAAGCAAGCTGTAGGAGAGATTTTTGGATGGAGGTCCGAAAATGGCCGGCACGGTAAGCGATTTCATACTACAACGGCTCTCCGAGTGGGGAATCCGCCGTGTCTACGGGTATCCCGGAGACGGCATTAACGGCTTAATCGGAGCGTTTGACCGCGCCAAAGGTCAACCGAAGTTCACCCAAGTCCGGCATGAAGAAATGGCGGCTTTTATGGCCTGCGCTCATGCCAAATTCACAGGCGAAGTCGGCGTTTGCATTGCAACGTCAGGCCCAGGAGCTATTCACCTGTTGAACGGCCTTTACGACGCCAAGATGGACCATGCTCCGGTCGTGGCCCTTGTGGGCCAGCAGGCGCGAGCGGCGCTTGGCGGCAGCTACCAGCAGGAAGTTGATTTGATCTCGCTGTTCAAGGACGTGGCACACGAATACATCTACATGGCTTCGGTTCCCGCGCAAGTTCGACACCTTATCGACCGGGCTTTGCGCATTGCGCAGGCCGAACGGACAGTCACATGCGTCATTCTTCCAAACGACTTGCAGGAACTGGAAGCTGTCGAAGAACCCAAGCGGGCGCATGGAACCATTCATTCCGGAAAAGCGCATTCGCACCCCCAAGTAATCCCCAATGATGACGACCTTCGGCGCGCGGCGGATATTTTGAACAGCGGTGAAAAGGTTGCCATGCTGGTAGGGGCAGGCGCCTTGGGCGCTACCAACGAAGTCATGAAGGTTGCTGACCTGCTCGGTGCAGGAGTAGCGAAGGCGCTCTTGGGCAAGGCCACGCTGCCTGATGATCTTCCCTACGTCACTGGCTCCATCGGTTTACTGGGAACGAAACCCAGCTACGAGATGATGATGGGCTGCGATACGCTGCTCATGGTAGGGACAAGCTTTCCATATTCTGAATTCCTGCCCGAAGAAGGGCAGGCGCGAGGCGTCCAGATTGATATCGACGGCAGGATGTTGGGCATTCGTTATCCTACCGAAATCAACTTGGTTGGCGACAGCACCCTGACCTTACAGGGCCTGATTCCTTACCTGAAGCCTAAGCACGATCGATCCTGGCGCCAAACCATCGAAAAAGGGGTGAGTGATTGGTGGAGATTGCTCGAAGCCCGAGCGATGGACGACGCGAACCCTATCAATCCGCAACGGGTATTCTGGGAGCTTTCACCCCGGTTGCCGGAGGACTGCATTCTCGCCTCGGACTCCGGGTCCGCCGCCAACTGGTTTGCACGGGACTTGAAGATTCGCCGGGGCATGATGGCTTCGTTGTCGGGAAACCTCGCTACCATGGGGCCCGGCGTTCCCTATGTCATCGCAGCGAAATTCGCCTTCCCGGATCGTGTGGCAATCGCGCTGGTGGGCGATGGGGCCATGCAAATGAATGGCAACAATGGCCTGATCACGATCTCCAAATATTGGCGCGAGTGGAGCGACCCTCGACTAGTTGTTCTTGTACTGCATAACAATGATTTGAACCAAGTGACCTGGGAGCAGCGAGTCATGGAGGGTGATCCGAAGTTTGAGTGCTCGCAGAACCTGCCCAATTTCCCTTATTCGTGGTATGCGGAATCGCTCGGACTCAAGGGCATTCTGGTCGACACTCCGGCGGCGATTGGGCCGGCTTGGGATCAAGCGTTAAGCGCCGACCGGCCCGTGGTGATCGATGCCATCACCGACCCGGACGTGCCGCCTCTTCCGCCCCACATCACTTTTGATCAGGCAAAAGCGTACGCCACGGCGCTTTACAAAGGTGATCCCAACGAGCGCGGCATCATCCGTCAAACTTTTCGTGAAATGGTTGACACTTTTTTACCACACAAAGGCTGAAGAGGCTGATGTTGTGATGACCACTCAAGTTGTTGCGTATCCGGCGCTCATCGAAAAGGTCGAGGTCTCAGCCTTTACCGTGCCAACTGATTACCCAGAGTCGGACGGCACTCTCGAGTGGAGCAAGACCACTATTGTTGTCGCAGAGCCGGTTGCGGGTGGCGTGCGTGGTCTGGGATACGCTTATGCCGATATTGCCACAGCGCAGCTCATTAAGGGCGTGCTTGCGGATGTGGTAAAGGGGCGCGACGCACTGGACGTGACCGCGTCGTGGAATGCGATGGTCCACGCGATTCGCAATCTCGGACGGCCGGGCATCGCATCCATGGCGATTGCCGCCGTGGACTCGGCGTTGTGGGATTTGAAAGCCAAGCTTCTGAATGTGCCTCTGGCAAAGCTCCTGGGTATGGTCCGTGAAGGCGTACCGGTGTATGGAAGCGGTGGATTCACGTCGTATTCCATCGAACAGCTTCAGACGCAATTTTCCAACTGGCGAGCGGAGGGGATTACGCAAGTCAAGATGAAAGTGGGCCGCCGGCCTGAACAGGATGTGGATCGTGTGCGCGCGGCGCGGGATGCCATCGGAGATAAGGCCGAATTGTTCGTAGACGCCAACGGCGCTTACAACCGCAAGCAGGCCCTAGGCCTTGCCGGGAAGTTCATGGAGTATAACGTTAGCTGGTTTGAAGAGCCAGTAAGCTCAGACGATCTTGAAGGCCTACATCTGATTCGTGAACGTTGTCCCCCAAAGATGGAAGTTGCGGCGGGCGAATACGGATACGATCTGCCTTATTTCCGCCGAATGCTGGACGCAGGCACTGTGGACGTTCTGCAGGCTGACGCTACGAGGTGCGCGGGAATCACCGGTTTCCTGAGCGTTGGAGCTTTGTGTGACGCTTATTCCATTCCCTTATCTGCTCACACCGCTCCCTCTTTGCACCTGCCGCTGGGTTGTGCCGTGCCTTCACTGCGGCACCTTGAATACTTCCATGATCATGTCCGCATCGAGAATATGCTTTTTGAAGGTGCGCTCTGCCCCAGTCGCGGCCTCTTATACCCAGATTTAGACAGACCCGGTCTTGGCCTGAAACTTCGCCTGCAAGATGCCGCGCGCTACGCCGTGAATTAGAACGCTGCTCAATTTAGAAGAAGCCAGAAGGCGTTCCATGCAAATCGTCTTAAAAATTGAAGGTGGTGGAACAAAGTCCATCACAATTGATGAGAAGGCGCTCGAAGCGCAATTGCGAGCCGCGGTTCAAGGAGAGGTGCGCTTCGACGGCGGAACGCGTGCGCTCTATGCAACTGCGGCCGGGAATTACCGACAAGTTCCGATCGGGGTCGTTCTTCCTAGGACCAACCTTGACGTTGTGGAGGCCATTGCCATCTGCAGGCGTTATGGCGCACCCGTTTTGATGCGCGGAGGCGGTACCAGTCTAGCCGGGCAAACTTGTAACGTCGCCGTCGTCCTGGATATTTCCAAGTATTTGCGTGACATTGTGAAGCTCGATCCGGGAAGCAAGAGCGCCCGCGTGCAGCCTGGCGTGGTCTTGGACGATCTTCGCAATGCCGCTGAACAATACCACCTGACTTTCGCTCCGGACCCTTCGACCCATACCCATTGCACGTTGGGCGGAATGATCGGAAACAATTCTTGCGGCGTGCATTCAGTGATGGGTGGGAAAACGGTGGACAATGTCGAAAGCATGAGAGTCCTTACCTACGACGGCCTGGAGCTCGAAGTGGGCAAGACCAGCGACGATGAGCTGGAAAGCATTATCCGGGCTGGCGGACGCCGCGGTGAAATCTATTACAAGCTTAAGACGCTGCGGGATAAATATGCGGACCTCATCCGGCAACGATTCCCAAAGATCCCTCGACGCGTCTCTGGCTACAATCTCGACCAGCTTTTGCCGGAAAATGGATTTAACGTGGCGCGGGCGCTGGTGGGAAGTGAAGGAACGTGCGTTGTTGTTCTTGAAGCCACGGTGCACCTGGTTTACAGCCCTCCAAAGCGGTCCCTTCTGGTGCTCGGATACCCGGATGTTTACAGCGCCGGGGATCACGTGACTCAGATTCTTGCCTTCGGGCCTATCGGACTCGAAGGGTTCGACGACCGTCTCATAGATGATATTAAGAAAAAGCACAAAGCCACGGATGATCTGGCGCTGCTGCCGAAAGGCGGCGGCTGGCTGGTGGTGGAGTTTGGAGGCGAATCGCGGGAGCAATCGGATGCCCAGGCCCGCAAGGCGATGGAAGAACTGAAGAAGCTCAGCGATCCGCCCGATATGAGGCTCTACGACGACAAGCAGCAGGAGGAGAGGCTTCGGGAGCTCCGCGAGTCCGGGCTCGGCGCAACAGCGTTTGTGCCAGCCGCTCCACTGACGTGGGAAGGTTGGGAAGACTCCGCCGTGCCTCCCGAAAAGCTGGGCAATTATCTGCGTGACTTTCGCAAGCTGCTGGATAAATACAAGTATGGCTGCGACCTTTACGGGCACTTCGGCCAGGGCTGCGTCCACACCCGCATTGACTTCGACCTGGAAAGCCAACCGGGAATCGAAAAGTACCGCGCGTTTACACGCGAAGCCGCCGGACTAGTGGCCCACTTCGGAGGATCTCTTTCCGGTGAGCACGGCGATGGGCAGTCGCGGGCTGAGTTGCTGGCGATCATGTTCGGCAATGAGCTGGTGGATGCCTTTCAGGAATTCAAGCGCATCTGGGACCCGGAATGGAAGATGAATCCCGGCAAGATTGTTGATCCGTACCGGCGGGATGAAAACCTACGGCTCGGTGCGCAATATCAACCCTGGCGCCCCCAAACCCATTTCAAATTTCCTGATGATTCCTGGACTGTATCGCGCGCCGTTCTGAGGTGCGTGGGTATCGGAAACTGCCGCCGCGAAGAGGGCGGCACCATGTGTCCCAGCTACATGGTTACGCATGAGGAGCGCCATTCGACGCGGGGTAGGTCACGATTACTCTTCGAGATGCTGCGCGGGGAAGTGATTCAAGGCGGCTGGCGGGAAGGTTCCGTTCTCGAAGCCCTCGACCTTTGCCTCTCGTGCAAAGGCTGCAAAGGCGATTGTCCTGTGAACGTGGACATGGCGACGTACAAGGCTGAGTTTCTTTCCCATTATTATCAGGGCAAACTTCGGCCCCGTCACGCCTACGCGATAGGATATATCCACCGCTGGGCGCGACTCGCCGCGCACTTTCCTCGCACGATCAACTTTTTCGCGCAGGCTCCCGTTTTGGGGTCCATGGCAAAGTTCGCCGCCGGCATTTCTCGGCACCGGAGAATGCCGCCTTTCGCGGACGAGCCGTTCAAAAACTGGTTTAAAAGGCATCGCGGGCTTCACAGCGGTTATGAGCGTAACGTGCGTGATACCCCTACGAAGACCGAAGTCATTCTGTGGGCAGATACCTTCAACAACTATTTTCATCCCGGAACCGCGCAGGCTGCGGTCGAGGTGCTCGAATCAGCGGGCTGCCGGATTCGAGTCCCGCGCCAGAATCTTTGCTGCGGCCGACCCCTCTACGACTACGGCATGTTGGATTCCGCAAAAAGACTTCTGATCGAAATCCTTGAGACCTTGCGCGCCCCAATTCGGGCCGGTGTTCCGGTGGTGGTTCTGGAACCAAGCTGCGCGGCTGTATTTCGGGATGAATTGATGAATTTTTTTCCCAATGACGAAGATGCCAAGCGATTGTCCCAACAGACATTTCTCCTTAGCGAATTCCTGGAGAAGCGCATCGAGGACTATCAGCCGCCGCCCATGAATCGCAAGGCCATCGTTCACGGTCACTGCCATCATCGAGCGGTGATGAAAATGGATGCCGAAGAGAAAGTCCTGAAGAAGCTGGGCCTGGATTTTCAGCTTCTCGACTCGGGTTGCTGCGGCATGGCGGGAGGCTTCGGGTTTGAGAAAGATCACTACGACATTTCGATCCAGGTGGGCGAGCGAGTGCTACTGCCAGCGGTGCGGCAAGCCGATCCCGAGACCTTGATCATCGCAAACGGCTTCAGTTGCCGCGAGCAGATTTCTCAAACTACAGATCGTAAGGCATTGCATCTGGCTGAGGTCATCCAGATGGCCATGCGCGGCGAAGGATCGGGCGCAGGAGATCACCGCAGGTCCATCGCCAAACAAGGCCGAGTTCGGGCCGCGGCTGTGGGACTCGCGGCCGGCGCCATGTTGCTTGGAGGAGGCTTGTTGTGGGCGGTGATGAGGAGGCGAACATGAAATCTAAATTGATTAACAGCAACGGTGAAAAGACCTACGTGCTTGTTTTTGATGAGGGGGATAAATTGTCTACCGGGCTACTGAACTTCGCAAAGGAGAAAAAACTGGGAGCGTGCCAAATCACGGGCATCGGTGGCTTCCGTGAAGCGGTTCTTGGGTATTTTGAGCTCGACAAGAAAAGTTACAAGAAAATACCAGTCAAAGAACAAGTTGAAGTGCTGTCATTGACCGGCGACATCGCGCTCGAAAAAGACGAGCCGAAAATCCACGCGCACGTGGTGCTCGGAACATCCGAAGGCAACGCTCTGGGCGGCCACCTGATCGAAGCTGAGGTTCGACCCACACTCGAAGTGATTGTGAAGGAATCGCCAAAACACCTACATCGCGTGTACGACATATCGGTGGGCCTGGCATTGATCCGTCTATGATTAGCCGGCAAACAGTGAGAGTGGTTTCATGACGAAAGAAATGAGCGATGAAGTCGTAGTAATCACAGGTGCGTCAGCAGGCGTGGGCCGTGCCACAGCCAAGGCATTCGCCCGGCGTGGCGCGCGGATTGGACTTATTGCGCGCGGCCATGATGGATTGGAAGGCGCCCGGGCGGACGTGCAAAAGGCCGGGGGCTGTGCTCTGGCGCTGTCCGTGGATGTTGCCCGTTATGAAGAGGTAGAAAAGGCTGCGGAAGCTGTGGAGAGAGAACTCGGCCCGATCGATGTCTGGGTGAATAATGCCATGACCACCGTATTCTCGCCTTTCATGGGAATTACGGCTGATGAATACAAACGCGCAACGGAGGTTACTTATCTTGGAACAGTGTACGGCACCATGGTAGCCCTCAAAAAAATGAGGGGACGCAACCAAGGTTGTATTGTTCAGGTAGGATCTGCGCTTGCGTATCGATCCATTCCTTTACAGGCTCCGTATTGCGGCGCGAAACATGCCATTCGGGGTTTTACGGATTCAATCCGGAGCGAGTTGCTGCATGACAAAAGTAAGATTCACCTCACCATGGTCCAATTGCCGGCGCTCAACACTCCACAGTTCAGTTGGTGCAGGACTCGATTGCCAAGGCATCCCCAACCTGTCCCGCCAATCTTTCAGCCCGAAGTAGCGGCGGAGGCCATCGTTTGGGCCTCTCACCATAGGCGGCGGGAGGTATACGTGGGGAAATCAACTGTGGAGGCGATTATGGGCAACAAGGTAGTTCCAGGGCTGCTCGATCGCCGCCTCGCGGACACTGGTTATGACGCCCAGCAGACCAGCCAACCCGTGAGTCCTGACCGCCCCGACAATTTATTTGATCCTTTACCTGGCGATCGTGGGGAATATGGAATTTTTAATGATTGCGCGCGCCTGCACAGCGTTCAGTTCTGGGAAACATCACACCGCGCATGGACGGTTTTGGCAGGCGCATGGCTTGCCGGTATGGCGTGTTGGGCAATATTCAGGCGAAACCGATGAAACCAGAATCGTGGCCCATGATGCGCACTCTTTCGCACAAAATCTATTGAAAAATCAGCATGAGTTCCATGTATACCGTGCACTGCAGATCTTAAAGGAGGAAGATAAAACATGATCAAAAAAGTCAAAGGTGGATACAAAGTGCTTTCAGAAAAAACGGGAAAGAATTTGGGAGGCCCATACCGGACAAAAGAAGAGGCTAAGAAACGTTTGCAACAAGTGGAGTTCTTCAAGCGCAAAAAGGGCTAAGGATATTGCCTGGTTGGCAATGTTTCTGGCGCGCAGTGTTCAGTTTGGACCGGATTCCGCAATGAAAGGTTTGCAATGAAGAGCTTTAAGCGCGGTGATCATGTCGAATGGAACTCAGAAGCCGGAAAGGTGCGGGGAACCATTGTCAAGAAGATCGTTTCTGAGATTTCAATTAAAGGGTATGTGCACCATGCTTCGACAAAGAACCCCCAATACATCATAAAGAGCGACAAAAGCGATCATCTTGCAATTCATAAGGGGAGTGCGCTCAAGCTGATTCGAATGCAAACGATCGACAAATCGAGCAGCTCCAAAACAGGAAAAAGTAAAGCTAGAAATTAGCCCCGTGTTTCTTTTGCTGCTGATTTTATCGTTGGATTTTTCAACCCATCCTGGCCCGCAACTACCTTAGCTTACAGTTTCTCAAGACGTCCTCTGGCATCCTTAAGCGACTGACGACGCTTGAAAAAATCTTGCCAGGACGTGATTTTTCTGAGCCGGCCTGCGAAATTACCTAGATTGAAATCGGACGGGACTAGCGTAGGTTTCACTTCCGGCCAATCGAGCGGGGTTGATAGGGGTGCTTTTGGGCGCAACCGGACACAAAACGGCGCCGCTACTGTCTGACCAAATCCATTACGAAAAGGATCCAGGTACACTCGCCCACGGCGTGCCGCAATCGAGTGCTCCACGGTTAATTCCCTTGGGTACGCGGCGGCAACACGGTCAACAAACGACCGTGCAAACAATAGAACTTCATCGGCATCCGGCCCGGCTCGAAGCGGCACCCAGACATGGATCCCCCGGCCGCCGGACGTCTTAGCGAAAGAGGTAAGATCGAGGATGTCCAATGCTTCCTTCACGTGTAACGCAGCCTTGGCGGCGTCCGCAAATTGATTCGATCCAGGATCGAGATCAAAACACATCCAGTCTGGCTTCCGTGGAGAGCCGGCCCGGCCAGCCATCACGTGGACAGCGACGCAACCCAAATTAACCAGAACGAGCTGGGTAGTAAGCGATCCGCCCACCACGTACTCCGTGGACTTGGCTCCGTTAAGACGGGCTATCCGCTTGGTTGGAGTACCTGGCGGCATCCCCTTGGGCTTTTCTTTCTGGAAGAAGCATTGGCCAAGCATACCGTCGGGGCAGCGTTCAAGCGACAGCACGCGGTCCTTTATGTACGGCATGAGCTTGGGAAAAATAGCCTGGTAGAATTCAACCAGGTCGAGCTTCGTATAACCTTCATCGGGCCAGAAGACTTTGTCAGGGTGCGATACCGTGATAGGTAATTTTTGCGATTTCGACGAGCGATTTTTCCGAACCATTATGTTTGGTCCTCCGGCATACGCACTTCACGAGGACGCTTGTCGTTCCGCAAGCCGAGGAAGACCGGTTGACGCAGCTTCATGTCTGCTGTCCATTCCTGATAGGAGATCTGCGCTACAAGCCGGGGAGTAAGGAACGTAACTCTCTTTTCGTAGACTGGTTCAACCAAAGCCAGGCGATTCCTCACCAGCGGACGGAATTTCAGGTACAACGAAGTCAAAGTTTTTTCATCGAATCCGGTGCCAACCTTTCCAACATATCGTAGGTTCGTCTTCTCATAGGCCCCTAGCAAAAGCGCGCCGAAATATTTCCGAACCCCGGCCGGCTTAGTAAATCCTATGATCAGAAACTCATCCTCCAGGTGTACTTTCACTTTCAGCCAATCGGTCGAACGTCCGGAGCGGTAAGGCGAAGATCGCGCTTTCGCCACAAGTCCCTCATAGCCCCGGCGTTTCGCGATGCGGTAAGCCTCAAGCCCATTTTTAGCAAGCCTCCTGGAGGGCGCTAAGAGCTTACCGGAGCCAATCGATTTCTGCATCGTCACACGCCTTCTGGAAAGGGGTTCCGTGCGAAGATCCTTTCCCTCACGAAAAAGACAATCAAAGACTGCATAAACCGGCTCGCCTTTACCTTGCTGCAGGAGCTGGAATCGGGAAATGCCCTTGTGGTCAAACACAACCACCTCTCCATCGAAGAGCAGGCTTGCGGGTTGAAGACCTCGGATCTCCGCAGCAATTTGAGGGAATTGACGTGTGCGATCGATCCCGCTTCTGGATAGCATTCGGACTTGGTCGCCTTCCTTATAGGCGACGATCCGGTCGCCATCGTACTTTTCCTCGTAGACCCATCCCAATTTGTGAAAGGGTTCGCGCACCAGCGTCGCAAGCATGGGCTTAATGCGAAATGGAATTCTATTATTCAAATGCACTCCGCATATATGCGCAGATGATCGGGAGAAGCCAAAGGTAGTCAGCGTCGTCTCAACCTGTGTTTCGTCGCGGCCGGATCGCCCGTTGCAGCTCTCTTTACATCGCCTCCTTCGTCGCGTGCGATGTCAACAAGAAGGCGATGGCTGGTGGCGGAATAAGGTTCGCTCTTTGTAACGTCCTCCGTCAAAGCATATCGATCGCGGTGCTTGATGAGAAGCCAACTCGATTGGCTAGGTTTCTTACCGAAGGCGCGAATGCGGACCAAAACCCATGATCCTTTCAACTTCTTGCCGCGAAGCGTGAACTTCAATTCTCCCTTGCGCAGAGCGGCATCAACTTCTCTGCTTTCCGGCGCCCAGATTCCCTTGTCCCACACCATCACGGTGCCGGCGCCATACTCGTTCTGCGGTATGACACCTTCAAAGGAGGCATAGTCGATTGGATGATCCTCCACCCGGGTTGCCAAGCGCTTCATCGACGGATCGAGCGATGGTCCTTTCGGCACCGCCCAGGAGAGGAGAACTCCGTTCCACTCAATCCGGAAATCGTAGTGGAGGTGCGACGCCTCGTGCTTTTGGATCACGTAAATTAGGCCTCGGCCTTGCGCCGGGGTTACACGTTTCTTGCCCGATGGTTCGGGCGTAATACCGAAGCGCCGTTTTCGTTGGTATTCCAGTAGGCTCATAAAACTGGTGACTTTGAAACGCGCAATCGTATCAGTTTCGCAAAGCCGCTTTTTGAAGCTCTTGCGGCAGATAGGCTCGATCATATACAAGCAAAGCCCGCATCTCTGTTTTTCATGCGAATCCCATCCCCACAAGATATTGAGCGCACCGCCGCAGGGTCTGTGCACGATTAGCTGGCTCTCTTCTGAACTCTGCGCGCGCTGCCGTGGGTGGAGCGCCGCAATCTTTTCCGGGATGATGCTGTCCTCGGCAGACTTTTCTTGAGCGCATCCATCATATCGATCACAGGAGCGAGTTTCTGTTTCCGTACCTCGGGGGTCTTCCTGCCTTTGGACTTGGCCGACAGGAGTTGCTTCAGTTTGACTTGGTATTCATCACGATATTTTTCCGGACTGAAATGGGTAGACATTTTCGAGACGAGCTCTTTGGCGAGTTTTAGTTCCTCCGGCCTTACGTCCGCCCCGGAGTGGCCGTATTCCGGCGCCGCTCGAACCTCACTGGCAAAGAACAGCGTATGGAGCGTGAGGCCTCGGTTCCCGGCTCGAATTGCAACAAGATATTCCCGCTGGTGCATCACAACCTTCGCCAGCGCCGCTTGTCCGCTCTCCTCAATAGCCTTAACGAGAAGCTGATAAGCCTTTTGTCCCGGCTTTTCCGGAACAGCAAAGTATGAGGCGTCGTAATATAGAGGATCGATTTCGGCCAGCGGCACGAATTCGCGGATTTCCATTGCTCCGCCCGCCTCTGGAACGAGTTTTTTAATCTCCCGATCGTCGACGATGAAGTACTGGCCTTTTTCGTATTCATAGCCTTTCGCCACTTCAGACTGCTCCACTATCCGATTGCATGTTGGGCAAAATAGTGACCTGCGTAACCGGGTACGGCAGGTCCTATGAAGCTGGTGCAGCTTGACCCGCTCGCTTCGCGCTGCTGCATACAGCCGCAACGGAGGCGAAACAAGGCCGAAGCTGAGATGGCCTTTCCAAATCGTCGATGCCATAGCTACTCCCATCCTTTAAAAATAAGTCGCTTCTAAATCAGCATCGAATTAAAGTAAGAATCTCTCAATCGAGCAAACACCGTATGACCTCAGTGTGGATTCTGTAGTTAACCAGATGTTCATTTGGCATTCTGTGGAACACCCCCCGGCGGCACGCGCAATCGGGGTACACGGCTGCGTCTAATTGTGGTAGTCTTAAGGCTTGGGTTTGGTAGGATCCAAGGACCAAACGTTTGCCATGGTAGTATCGCTTGTTCCATCGCTCCTGCCGTTTGTCCTTGTTTGCCTAAGCAAAGACTTGGACCTGATCTGGCAGCTTGGTCGAATGGGCGAAACAGTTGCAACGTGGCCCTGGTTTTTCAGCAAACTATTATTGGAGTCTTGCCAGGAGTAATGCGTTTTCACATTTCAGGTCGAACCACACTTAAAGCGCGGTCAACGTTAGCCTGTGCGGTTATCCTGGCCAGTGTTATTCTGCTGCCGGGTTGCATTCCTTTCCATCATCACCATGAAGCCGGTTTACCCGTTGCTCCTGGCGAGCAGCCCGATAAAATTCTGCTGGATAAATCCCTCAATGAGTTCAAACACGGCCGGTATCAGGCCGGCCGGCTGCTCTTGCAAGCATTGCTCAACACCTATCCTGACAGCGAATATCTTTCTCAATCCAAGCTGGCGATTGCGGACTCCTACTATAAGGAGGGCGGAATTTCGGGCTTAACCGAGGCGGAAGCGGAGTACAAGGACTTCATTACATTCTTTCCCACCGCGCCTGAAGCGCCTATGGCGGAATATCGCGCGGGCATGTGTTTCTTCCGGCTCATTGGAAAGGCGAACCGCGACCAGACCGAAGCGCAGGAAGCGGAAGCGGAATTTAAAGAATTTCTGGAGAAATATCCCACCAATCCCCTGATGCCTGAGGTAAAAGACAGGCTGCGCGAGGTACAAGAAACGTTGGCAGAGGGCCAGTATGAAATTGCGACGTTCTACTATGTGCATCGCGCCTACCCGGCGGCCGAGTCGCGGTTTGAATCAATTGTGAATCAGTATCCCAATTTCAGCAAAGGAGACGATGTATTCTGGTACTTGGGCCAGTCGCTCGCGGAGCTTCACAAGTCGAAACAAGCAGCGCCCTATTACGACCGCTTGATTATGGAGTTCCCCCTGAGCCCTCGCGTGGCGGATGCGAAAAAGCAACTTGCCGACATGCACGAACCTATTCCGCGGCCTACTAAGGCGATGCTGGCGCGAGCACAGGCCGACGCCGCACGGCGCGATAGCGAGAGCCTCCTGCATAAAGCTCTTGGCGCATTTTCTTCCGGACCTGACTATTCTTCAACATTGCACGGTCCCGTTGTGCTGGGTTCCACGAACCAGATTCAAGCCAAAATCGCCCAAATGGATCAACCAGCTTCGAGCGCCAGGAGCGGAATCGGAGTCGAGACTGGAAGCGCCGCGAGCTTGAAATCTGGCACGCCGGTCGATCCAAAGACGCCTGCAACCCCAACGGCGAGCGCCGCAGATAGCAAGCAAAGTCCCAGTTCTCCCAATAGCAATCCAGCCCCGCAAAAGAAAAGCAAGTTTCACTTCTTAAAAAAGATAATTCCTTAAACGGCCTGAATCTATAAACCGTCTGCGGGCCTTGTGCCGCCTGTGATAAATCCGGTAGAGTAATGATTCGCATCTCACGTTACTTTGCATGGATAACTTATACCGGCGCAACCAAATCCTGGACATCTTGCGGACTGAAGCCGTGCCGACGCAAACCGGGCTGCGGACCGCGCTGGCGCAACGTGGAATCCACGTGACGCAGGCGACCGTCTCGCGCGATATCGAGGAACTCGGTCTGGTGAAGACGCGCGAAGGCTATAAACTGGCCGGTGCAAGCGAAGCCGCCGCTCCCCCGCAGCCAACGCTTGCAGTAATCCTTAAGGAATTTCTGCGCGAAGTACGCCTTGCCTCAAATCTGGTGATTGTAAGAACGCACCCTGGAAACGCGCATTCGGTGGCTGTGGCTCTTGATTCAACTGGCTGGCCAGAAATTATGGGCACCGTCGCTGGAGATGACACCATTTTTCTCGCTACGGCGGGCGCGCGGCAAGCGGCGCGCGTGCGCAACAAGATCATGGAAGCCCTCGCGGAATAGGGCTGCCTCATCCAATTCACCTAAAGAAGTGTTCTTACGATAATTTATCGAAATCAGGTGACTCCGTTTTATAGAAAGAAGGACTGAATGCCGTTTTCTTCGGGAGCACAAAAAGTAAAACGCGTAGTTTTGGCCTACTCGGGAGGCTTAGATACTTCGATCATCATCCCATGGCTCAAGGAAAACTATGGCTGCGAGGTAATTGCCATGGCGGGCGACGTCGGCCAGGGTGACGACTATAAGGCGCTGCGCCAGAAGGCGCTAAAGACGGGCGCGAAAAGGATTTTTGTCGAAGACTTGCGCGAAGAATTCATCACCGGCTATCTCTGGAAGGCAATTAAAGCCGGCGCCATTTACGAAGGCAAGTATCTGCTCGGCACCTCGCTTGCGCGTCCGATCCTGGCCAAGCGGCAGGTTGAGGTGGCGATCGAATGCGGAGCGGATGCGGTGGCGCACGGATGCACGGGCAAAGGCAACGATCAGGTAAGGTTCGAACTCACCTATAAGGCGCTTGCTCCTCATCTTCGAGTGATCGCACCGTGGCGCGAGTGGTCCATCAAATCACGGGAAGACGCTCTGGATTATGCGCGCAAGCACGGCGTCCCGGTGCCGGTTACCAAGAAGGACCTTTATAGCCGCGATCAGAACATCTGGCATTTGAGCCACGAAGGAGGCCCCCTCGAAACCAAGCTCGGTGAACCTCCGGAGGACGCCTGGAAGCTCAGCCGGAGCCCGCGCAAAGCGGTGGACCGTGAAACTGCGGTGAAGATCGGTTTTGAAAAGGGCATTCCAGTTTCTGTAAACGGCCGGTCGCCAAATCCGCTCAAGCTACTGCAAACTCTCAATGAAATTGCGGGCACGAGCGGTGTAGGCCGGACGGACCTAGTGGAAAATCGCTTCGTGGGCATGAAGTCGCACGGCGCCTATGAAACCCCGGCGGGAACGCTTCTCCATACGGCCCACCATGAGCTTGAGGCGCTTTGCCTTGACCGGGAGACGTTTCATTACAAACAGCTCGTGGCGCTCCGCTACGCCGAACTGGTCTACTATGGCCAGTGGTTTACTCCCCTGCGTGAGGCGCTCGACGGCTTCATCGAGGTCACGCAACGTCACGTCACCGGCGAAGTGACCCTCGGGCTTTATAAAGGAGCCGTTCGCGTGTTTGACCGTGTTTCGCCTTACTCACTCTATGACACGAGCATCGGCGGCTTCACCATGGGCGCTGACTACGATCAAAAAGACGCGGAAGGGTTCATTAATATCATCGGGTTGCCTATTAAAATTGAAGCTATATTGCGAAAATCCACCCGCAAATCCCACCTTGCCCCGAGGAGAGCCTGATGAAACTCTGGGGCGGGCGATTCGCAGGCGATCGCGGCGATCCGCTATTCGAAAAATTCTCCGAATCTTTCTCTTTTGACCAGCGCCTGGTTCTCTATGACCTAAGGGTGAACCGCATTTACGTGCGCCATCTGGCGGCGGCAGGTGTCCTTAGCAAAACGGAGGCACAAAAAATTACGCAGGGGCTTGAATCCATCTGCCGTTATATCGAGAATCACCCCACATGGGCTCGCAGCGAATCGAGCGAAGACGTTCACACATGGGTTGAAGACCGCCTTGAAAAAGAAATCGGATCTGCGGCGAAAAAGCTACGCACGGGGCGCAGCCGCAATGATCTAGTGGCGACGGAAACACGGCTTTTTCTGAAGGACGCGGTCGCCGATCTGTTGCGCGGCGCGATTGACCTTCTTGACGCGCTGCTGGCAAGAGCGAAAGAGCACTTAGGCGCTGTTATGCCCGGCTATACGCACCTCCAGCCCGCGCAGCCCATTCTACTTTCTCATTATCTTCTAGCCTATTTTGAAATGTTCGCGCGCGATGCTTCCCGCTTAGTTGATTGCTGCGATCGCGCTGACGAGCTGCCCCTGGGCGCCGGTGCTCTCGCTGGAACTGCTTTCGCCCTCGACCGTGCGGTGCTGGCGCAGGAACTCGGCTTCAGCCGTGTCGCTCGCAACAGCCTAGACGTGACCTCAGACCGCGATTTTGTTTGTGAGCTGCTCTTTGCGTGCGCGCTCATCCAAACCCATCTCAGCCGCCTCGCGGAGGACCTTATCCTCTATTCCTCGCCAGCTTTCGGATACGTCGAGCTTTCCGATCAATATGCGACTGGAAGCAGCCTGATGCCGCAGAAGAAAAATGCAGATTCCCTCGAACTCATTCGGGGCAAAGCCGCGCGCGTGATTGGCCGCCTGACTAGTATGATCACGCTGCTAAAAGGATTACCCTTAACATACGACCGCGACCTTCAGGAAGACAAAGTGGCGCTCTTCGACGGCGTCGACACCGCTCACGAATCGCTTATCCTCGCGGCCCGCATAGTCCACACCCTGTATATTCATGAGGAAAAAATGAAGTCGGCCACCCAAGTCGGCTTTCTTACCGCCACCGATGTAGCTGATGAACTGGTCCGGAGAGGCATACCATTCGCCAAAGCGCACGAACAAACGGGCAAGCTGGTACGGCATTGCATTGCGGCTGGAAAAACCTTTGCGGAATTATCCATCGGCGAAGCCAGACAAATGATTCCCTCCTGGGATGCCCGGCTGGCACGAGTTGCGATCTCGCCCGAGCTTTCCATTGCGCAGAGAAACGTGACGGGCGGCACGGCGCGCGCGCAGGTGGCCCGGCAAATTGAAGCGGGCAAGCGCAGCCTTACTCAGCTCAAACGCCAGCTTAAACCTTCAAGGAAGGCTGCGCGGCGTTCGTGATGCGTTTCGCCCTCAAGTCATTCGTGCTTTGCTGTGCGTTGGCACTCCTGATGGGTGCCGTAAGGTCTCCCCTCCTCGCTCAGCAACCTGCCAACAACCCAACTAACGCCGATCTTACCAGTGACCAGATTTTCCGCCCGCCTATGGCCGATCCGTTTGAGCCAGCCAGCCGCATCCGCTACGGCGGAGGCAACCTTGACTTTGGTTTGGCTCTTCCCCTTCCGGTGTATACGTCCGAAAGCAAAACTTTCGATTGGCAAGTCGGATTTCTTGGCGGCATTGTGGCGCGTTTCGGCTCCGAACGAACAACCCTCTACCTGAAATCCGGTGATTTCCACGCCGGAATTCCCTTTTCTTTCCGCAAGGGCAAGTGGTCAGGGCGAGCCGAGTTCTACCACGTCAGCTCGCACCTCGGTGGCGACTACGAAAATCTCAGCGGCTTCCAGCCCTTTCATTACAGCCGCGAAGCCGTTCAGGGCCTGCTTTCCTACGACGCGCCCCATCACCTGCGTGTCTACGGCGGCTCAACGCTTCTCGTGCGCACGTACCCCGAAGTTGGCCGTTGGACGATGCAGGCCGGAACGGAATGGTTCCCGCCGTCGTTATCGGGCGATCACTGGAAGCTATACCTCGCCGACGATTTCCAGACGCGCGGAGAAGTCGCCTGGCAAACAAGCATCAGCGTCGAACCGGGCGTGCAATTGACAACCCGCAACGGGCAGCCGGTGGCTCGCGTCGAAGCATGGTTCTACAGCGGCCAAGACCCATTCGGTGAGTTGTTCCGCGAGCGCGAGCGGGTAGTGGGCGCGCAAATCATTTTCACCTTAGAACCCGCGCTAAAGTCTCTCATCACTCACCGCCATTAAGCTGGATTCCCCGCCAGGCGGGCTACGTACAGGATTACAACACACAGGCATCCCGCGCTCGCTTGACTTCAAATTCGCCGCCCATTACATTGAGGTTTGCTGGGAATAAAGCCCTAAAGAACGCCAAAAAGGTTCGGCTGTTCAATCCATTCATCGCATCAGGGGTTTCTTGAGCTATCTCAAGCGGCAGATTCTCGCGCTTCAGGAATTCACCTATCTTACCGTGCGGGCTTTCCGGAATGCGTTCAGCCCGCCGCGTTACTACACCGACACTCTTATCCAGATGGATGTGATGGGCGTTGGCTCGCTACGCATTGTCCTGCTCATCGGCTTTTTCAGCGGATTCGTGCTGGCGTTGCAAACCTACCGCACACTCCAGACTTTCGGCGAAGTTTCATTGCTTGGCGAAGCCGTGGCCATCGCTATCGTCCGCGAGCTTGGGCCTGTTTTTACCGCCATCGTGGTGGCGGGGCGCAATAGTTCGGGCATTGCCTCTGAAATCGGCTCCATGCTGGTCAGCGAGCAGATTGATGCACTGCGCGCCCTGGGCACCGATCCGCTGCGCAAACTTGTCTCACCCCGGCTTTACGCCACGCTCATCACGCTGCCGCTGCTCACTATTCTTTCGGATTTTGCGGGCGTCCTTGGCGGCGCGGTGGTCAGCGCGACCATCGCCAAGGTCACCCAAGCGCAGTATTGGACTGTCGCCTATCAATCCCTCACCCTGCGCGATCTGACTCAGGGATTGATCAAGCCGATCCTTTTCGGAGTGATTATTTCGATTGTAGGTTGCTATTACGGCTTGCGGACCGAGGGAGGAACGGAAGGCGTAGGCCGGGCCACAACACAAGCGGTAGTCGTCGCTTCGGTGCTTACCATCGTCGTCGACGCTATCCTCACGCGCTTCCTCATCGCTATCAACTTCGCATAGCGCGCCGGCGGCATGCTGTAGCGGCGGCCTCTGGCCGCCGGTTTTTTAGACATTAAAGACCGGCGGCCAGAGGCCGCCGCTACAACTAACGCTGGCCAAGCTTCCATTCAATTTGTGCGAGCACGCCACCCAGGATTTTTGCGTCATGGTTTGAAAGCTGGCGCTCAATTAGCATCCGGCGCAGTTTGATCAGCCTTGCCGCGCGGCTCTTGGGCTTCAGATAACCCACGCCATCGAGCACCCGTGTAGCCCGCTCAAAAATATGTTCGAGCGACTGAGCATTTGCAGGCGTCGAAACACGGACGCAGAATCCCGCATTCTCTTTTTCCGGCGCGCTTGCATCGTAGCGGCGAGCGCGGGCCAATTCATAGCAGCACACCGCCACGGCTTGCCCCAGGTTCATCGACGGGCAGCGTGTGAGCGTGGGAATCCGCACCAGAACGTGGCAGTAGCTCAGATTTTCGTTTGAGAGTCCCGTCTTTTCCGAACCAAATAGAATCGCTGCCCGTCCGCCATTCCCCAGCCCTGGCTGCGAACAAACCCAAGCCGGAAGATCATCCAGGCTTACAAGTTCGCGGTCCAGCGTCCGCCGTTGGCCCGAGGTTGTGCCCACAACCAGCGTTGCATCGCCGATAGCCTCCGTCAGGGTTTCGGCTGCGCGGGCCGCTCGGACAACGGCTTCCGCGCCTACCGCCGAGCGCGCCTCACGCCAGACGGGAGGATGCGGCTCGACCACTCTCAGGTCGATGAAGCCGAAATTCGCCATCGCGCGCGCTGCCGCGCCGATGTTCAGCGGATTGCGCGGCCGCACCAGCACCACGCGCCAGTTGAAACCCTTCGCGCTCATCGCCTCAAATTGTAACAGAGGGGCGCAAAAGCCGGCGTCAGTGCTTGCCGGGTGAGGTGGGGCTTGAAGGCTGGCCGACTTCGCTAGACGAAATTATCCTACTCTTGGATTTGAACTGCTTGTAATCCGTGTATTTGACAATTTCCTTGATATGCACAGGAGGAGCGCCGTCAAAGTACAGCATGTCGTCGGCTTGGGTGAACGTGGGGAACCAGTATTTGCCGTCGATTTGTTGGCGCCAGGTAGTGAAGCGGGGAAAGCGATTATTCTTGGTTTGTGGGATGATCTGGCCTTCGGCCTTCACAATCTGAATGTCGTGGTCGTCGACCCAGACCACGCCCTTAAAATAGAGATGCCCTTTCTTGATCTCCTTGGGCCGCACGGAAAAAACGTAACAAGTAATGTAATCCACGTGAACGTGCCCCATGTACTGCACGTCGTACTCAGGCAGAGTGTCCGTCGTGACCGTAAAAGGCTGAAGCGTGCGAAAGGACTGAATATCCTGCTCAGTGATGCTCACCCGCGTCAACGTATCCGTCGGAGCGTAAGTGACCTGCTCGATGCGTTTGCCATCGGCGCCAAAAAGAATGTCCCAGTCCTGCTCCCAGGAGCCGTCCACATTGCCGGTGGCGTCAATCGTTTCCGCCTTGTTGATCTGGTGATAGGTATAGTTGTCGAGGGCTGTTTCAAAGAGTTTTTCTTTAGCCGTAAATTCCTGAATGATCTGCTGAAGCTGCGCAGGACTCGGGTCTGCCAGCGGAGCGGTCGAGGCGTCCTGGTTCGCTGCGGGATGCGCAGCCGCCGGGGCCGGCTGACTACTGGCCGCTTGTGGCTTTGTGTTTGTCGTGGACGCCGTGGGCTTCGACTCGGGCATTTCGCTTGCTGGCGGCGCTTGCGGCAAGGGCGTAGCCGCCTGCGGGGGTGATGGGGGTGAAGACGGCGATTGAGGAGCGGCAGGTTTGGCGGGCGCGGGCGCCGTAGGTTGCGATTTCAATGCTTCCTGAGCCTTCTCAAAAGCTTCGCTTGCTTTTTGCAAGGCATCGACAACGTCATCCGATGCTCCGTCTTGATAGAACTGCTTGACCAGATCAGGATTGAGCACGAAGTCCACGCCACGCCGGCGCACCAGCAGCATAAGCTTCTGCGGGCTGGCGCCGCCAATCAAAAGCAACGTCACGTCATCCGCGCCCAGCGGCTTAGGCTTTGTTGCCGGGGCAGACTGCGCTCCCGATCCTTGAGATTGCGCAAAAGCCGGTATCGCCGCCAACAAAGCAAGCGAGGCTGCGACGAACACTACACCGCTAATTGTCTTCCAAGGTGAATTCATAGCCATTCATTTAGATAGAACCTTGTGCGCGCCGTAAAGTTGTCTCGCGCTGGAAACAATTACCGGGCGCGCCGCTTATTTTTTAGCCGGGACTGGCGCAGCTTCCGACGGCTGCGCTTGGGCTTCGAGATCGCAAGCGTCACGCTGCCCACGCGCCGCACTTCCCAGTCTTTGGATTTGGCCTTTTCTTCCATTTTCTTCTCCTAGTGATCTTAAAATTTTGCCTCTCGCAAACGGTGTGTGTCAGATAGTCTCTCAAGCAGCCGTGGGATTCAGGGTCTTGCCGATAGCCTGCGATACAGCAAGCAGATCGGAAACCGGCACCAGCCCTCCAATTTTATGACGGCCGACTCCGGCAAGGCCCGCCGAGGCAAGACAACCGCACTCTTTGCAAACCGGGCGCCCGCCCAACTGGCATGGAGTGATTCGCGTCTTGAGATCGGCCGAAACGCAGTTTGTCACTTGCGCAAAAACACATTCTTCGGGAGACTGCGGCGGATTCAGGAAGCCTTCGCGCATTTCATTTGTAAAATTGATCTTAGGAAAGATCTCGCGTAACTGGGTGAGGGTGGAGATCGCCTGCGCTCTGTCTTTGGCAGTGAGCCTTTCCTCGCTCCGCTCACCTTCCTGCGGCGTGTAGAGGCTGAACCATATTTTCCGCACTTCGCGCCGCTCTGACCAGAACGCAGCGAAGGTCCGGATATAATCGGGCCGGTTGAGTTGCTGCCGCGTTATCGTGCAGTGCACCAGAATCTGATGTCCGGTGACGTGCTTCAGTATCCTCTCGTATGTGGCGGGCGCGCGGCGCTTGTCATGTTCCGGCTGCAGCCCGTCAATGGAAACCGAAAGATGAAGATTTTGAAGCTCCCGCCATTCGATAGGAATGGGACGCACGGCGCTTGTGACTAATTGAACTTCAAGCTTCATTTGGTTGAGCAGCGGAAGCAATACGTTGAGTTCGCGGTAGCGAACTAGCGGCTCGCCGCCAATGATCGAGACATGAACGGGCCGGAGAGAGCGGATGAGATCGAGCACGCCATCAACCAGAGCTTTGCCTTTGAGATCGCTCAAATTGCGCAGCGAGCCGATTCCGGCAAGGTGTTCCACATCGAAAGCGTAACAACCCGGACAGTGCAGCGGGCACTCGCGCGTGATCTCGATCGACAATAACGGCCGCCGCCCGCGCAGGATTCCCGCCCATGCCGGGATCACATCTTTCTTGGTCATAGGCCTCCTAGCTCGCCTCTCCACAAACACTAACCCATTTATCGTAGTGTACGGCAAGGACGCATGTCCAGAAAAGCCGCTAATACAGCATGGGGCTGAAAAAACGTCTCATTTATCCCATTTGTCTCAAAATTCTCAGAGTGGCGTGCTAGGCTTTTTTGTAGCGCAGACCTCCGTATTTGAGGTCTGCGGGTTTTCTGTGCATTCAAAGGCCGCAGACCGCAAAGGCGGCGGTCTGCGCTACAGAGCGGTCCCAAAGATTAGAAAATGATTGGAGAGAGATGGAAGAAACACAAAAAAAATAACGGAACGAACCCAAGAAGTTGTTTAGAATCAATGTTTCTAATAAAAACTGTCTCAAAAGTCTCAGGACGGAAGGCTTGCGGCGCGGAGTTCTGTGGCAAGAACACTGCGGATTCTATAGCGGCGGCATCTTAACAAACTTTGGCCGCCGGTCTTTAAAAACTAAAAACCGGCGGCGAGGACGCCGCCGCTACAACAAAAACCGCAGAGATTTAAAAACAAAAGTCTGCGCTAAAATAGGCCGGGGTGGATTCAACCATGCGACACTTATTTCAGCTTGACCGGATTCGGTGCGCGTGCATTGCGGGCGTTTGCATCGCAGCTTTAGCTTTTGCGGCATTCGCCGTGGCTCCGCGTTACGGGTTGTTTGCAAAGGGGGCGCTCTCTGCTCGCCGCAATACCGGCAGCCAGACGCCGCCGCTCCGGCATAATCCCCTTGGCACGCCGTCATCCCTGCATGGCTACAACCCTCAAAACCTCGATACCCACGTCAGCCCTTGCCGCGATTTCTATCAGTACGCGGTAGGTGGCTGGCGCGCTCGGAACCCGATTCCAGAAGACTATCCCCAGTGGGGCGTAATCCAGGTGGTGGCGCGGCGCAACAAGGAGTTGCTGCGCGGTATTCTCGAAAGGGACGCTACATCGGCTACT
>DASZAA010000309.1:0-8018 GCA_035945615.1 Terriglobia bacterium | reverse complement strand
TTTCTACCTCATTTACAGCCAGCTCAGCCGCGATCTCGCCCTTCAGGCATACATTCAGATTTGCGGCGACATCGTTCTAATCACTTTGGTGGTCCACGTTACGGGGAACCTGGAGAGCAATTACCTTTCGCTTTATTTCCTTGCAGTCATTATGGCCAGCGTTGTGCTTCCGCGATCGCAGGCTTTTGTGCTTGCCGGCGCGAGCTTCCTCTGCATGGGCGTGGTGCTGGGCTTAGCTTACCTTCCCGGATTTTATCCGGAGTTCATGAGGCTTCATCCGTCGGTCGAGCGGATCATCGCTCCTGCGTCCTTGCCTGTAGACCTCGAAACGTTTGAGTTCAAGATTCTGGCCACGCTGTTTGGCTTCTTCGCCGTGGCCTATCTTTCCAGCTATCTCGCCGAAAGCCTGCGCAGGACGGGCAAGGAATTACGGGTAAAAGCCGGCGAGGTGGCAAGCCTCCAGGCGCTCAACGAAAATATTATTGAGAGTATGCGCGGTGGCTTGATTACAACAGACCTTGAGGGCACTATCCAGATCGTGAACCCCGCCGGGGAGCATATCCTGGGAGTGAAGGCTGATGATCTGCGCAGCAGACCGATTTACACCGTGCTGCAAGATGGCTTGCGAACGCGAGGAGCCAGCCCGACAGCCTTTCCGCCCTACACGCGCCACGAGGCGCTCTACCGCCATCCGGATGGCGAGCCGCGCGTACTCGGCATCTCGGAAGCACCCTTAAAAGTGGCGCCTGACGATGTGGTGGGCTATATCTATACGTTCCAGGACCTTACCGACGAAAAGCAGAGGGAAGCTGAAGACCAGATGAAGAACCGCATGGTCACGCTCGGCCGCATGGCGGCCGGCATCGCCCACGAAGTGCGCAATCCGCTGGCGTCCATCTCGGGCTCGGTGAAGCTGCTGGAAGCCATCACCAGCATGGATGAGGATCAAGCAAAGCTGATGGAAATTGTAAGCCGCGAGTCCGCTCGTCTGGACAAACTCATCTCCGAATTCCTGGTGTACGCGCGCGACCACCGCTTTGAATTCCGCCCGGTTGATCTGGCTCGCCTTCTCGACGAAACGCTTTTACTGCTTAAGCATAATCCTCTGTTCGGCCCTCGCCATCATGTTAATCGCATTTTCCCTCAAGGCGCCGTGATGGCCAGCGTGGACACGGACAAAATACGTCAGGTTTTCTGGAACATCTGCAATAATTCTCTGAAGGCCATGCCAGATGGCGGCAAGCTGACCGCGGAGATTCAAGACGGTCATCCCCGCAAGGTTTTCGTACACATTGCCGACACCGGCGTCGGCATGAAAGCCGCGCAGCTTGAGCAGGTGTTTGAGCCTTTCCACTCGCGTTTTCAGAATGGAACGGGGCTGGGTTTGGCCATCAGCTATCAAATCGTGAAAGCGCATCGCGGCGATATTCAGGTCAGCTCAACCCCCGGCGAAGGAACGGTTTTCTCGATTGAGCTGCCGCGCGAGCAGGAAGAAAGCATCATGACCTTGAGCGAATAGCCAGCCGGCGCGGGCGCGAAACAGCTTTTGGAAATTATTATGGCGCGATTGTTGATTGTCGATGACGAAGAGTCGCTCTGCCAGCTTCTCGAGATCGCCTTCAGGCGCGAGGGACACGATGTTGAGACTGCCACGCGCGGCGAGATTGCCCGGCAGAAGATTGAAACACGCATCTACGACGTCATCATCTCAGACATCCGTATGCCGGAGCTGACGGGCATCGAGCTGCTGGAATGCGCCCGGTCGACCCGCAGTTCCGCGCTGTTTATCCTCATTACGGCAGTGCCCACAGTCTCCACCGCTATTGACGCGCTAAATCTGGGCGCCTACCGGTATGTAATTAAAACTGACCGGCTGATCGAAGAATTGAAGCTGGTAGTCAATCGGGCGCTCGAAGAGATTGCGGTGAGGGAAGAGAACCGCAGCCTCCGGCGCGAATTGCTGCGCTCCTTCGCCCAGGATCACATTGTGGGTCATGGGCACTGGATGCAGAAGCTCCTGGAAACTCTTCGCAACGTGGGACCAACCAGTAGCACTGTGCTGGTCACAGGCGAAAGCGGCACCGGCAAGGAACTGGTGGCGAGAGCGCTTCATGAGGCAAGTCTTAGGCGAGACAAACCCTTTGTTTCCATTAATTGTGGGGCATTCCCTGAGACTTTACTTGAAAGTGAGCTTTTTGGCTATTTGAAAGGGGCTTTCACCGGCGCTGACGCCAGTAAGAAGGGCATTATTGAATCTGCTGACGGCGGTACGCTGCTGCTGGATGAAATCGGCGAGATGAGCTTGTCCATGCAGGTGAAGCTGCTTCGGGTACTGCAAGAGCGCAAAGTGAGGCGGCTCGGCGGCGTAGCTGATATTCCAGTTGATGTTCGTCTAATTGCTCTTACCAACCGAGATCTTAAAGCGATGGTTGAAGCCGGTGAATTCCGAGAGGACTTTTACTACCGCGTAAGTGTGATTCCCGTCCACGTGCCCCCACTGCGGGAACGCCCTGAGGATATTGACCTGCTGGCCAGCCACTTTCTAACCAAATTTGCGCAACAGATGGCAAAGCCGCTCAACAGCATTGAACCAGCGGCCTTGGAGCGGATGAAGAGCTATTCTTGGCCAGGGAACGTGCGGGAACTCGAAAACGCTCTCGAACGGGCGGTTGCCTTCGCCTCGCCTGAGGACCGCTTGCTGCGCGCGGATCATCTGCCCGAGTCCGTGCGCAAGAATGAGGCGCATCCGCAGAAGACTCCGTCGTTTCCCGATGAAGGTCTTGATTTCGAAGCCTCCGTCGCGGCGATGGAAAAGGAGTATTTGCTCGAGGCGCTGCGCAAGGCAGACGGGGTGGGCACTCGCGCCGCCGAGCTGCTGCGCATTTCGTACCGCTCATACCGGCACTATGTGAAGAAATACGGATTGTGATTCCGTTATAATAAAACTCGATCGAGAAACAGATGATCAAGATGCGCGAGATCCCGCTTTTACTGTGCGTGGCTGCCCTGTCTGCGATTCCTTTGATGGCATCGGGGAGCGGGCAAGTGCAGGCGGCCGCAACCGTACCGCGCATGACGGGGCGTTACCACTTCCTGGAACCTGAAGATTCGCTCTCCATTCTTCAGGAAGAAGACGTATTAAAGGGATATATCGATGTGTTCGAGGGCGAGAGTGAATCGGATGATGTGCTGAGCTACCCCATCACCATTGGCTCCCGGAAAGGGGATCACGTCGAGTTCAAAACCCGGCCGATTCACGAAAAGTTCTACCGCTTTAGCGGATCGGTTGAGCGCGGCGCGGGCAAGAAGCCGGGCGACCCGGACTATCTACAACTTGAAGGGGAACTTCAAACCATCATCTTGAACTCGGTCACAGGAGAACAAAAAACCGTTAAGCAGCAGGTGGTTTTAAAGTCCATCCCTCGTGGCGAAGGTCCAGCCGATTGATCGCGGCGCCGTTTTTGTAGCGCAGCGTTCGCCGTTTAACAGGTTATTGAAAAACCCGTTGGCGCTGTCATTCTGAGCAGAGCGAAGAATCTGCTTCTTCTGCGTGAAATCAGTAACTTCCGAGATTCTTCGTCGCCTTCGGCTCCTCAGAATGACATATTTACAGAGTTCACTCCACACGGCATGAAATTTTCCGCACAACTTCAGGATCAAGTAGCACTCATTACCGGAGCAGGCGGCGAGATCGGCGCGACGATCGCACTCGAACTGCTCAAATCCGGCGCGAAAGTCGTATGGGTGGGGCGTAGTCTCCAGCGGCTTAAAGCCGCCGCTAAACGCGCCCAGGATCTTAGTCTGGACGCCAGCCGGTCCCTGCTTGTGCGCGCAGACGTGCGCGAAGAGCGCGACGTACAGCGCACAGTCGCAACGGTCATTCGCCACTTTGGCGGCGTCAATATTCTGGTGAACAACGCAGGCGCGCGCGGCCCCACGGCGCCTCTTACGCAAATCAAACTCAAAGAATGGCGCGATGTGGTAGAGACCAACCTGACGGGTGCGTTTCTCTTTTCCCGCGAGTGCCTCCGGCACATGGCTCGGCGCCGCCAGGGGCGCATTATCAACATTTCCACTGTCGTCTCGCGTTGGGGCTACCCACTACGAGCGCCTTACGCCGCCTCGAAGGCCGCGCTGAACAGCCTGACGCTAACCCTTGCGCAGGAAGCGGGCGCGCTGGGCATACAAGTGAATGCCATTTGTCCCGGCCCTGTCGCTGGAGAGGCGCTGGAGCGGGTAATTCAGTCGCGGGCAAACGCACTGCGAGTGCCAGTCAAGGCCATGCGCGAGCAGTTTATGCGGCCGGCGGCGCTCGCCCGCGCTGTGACCGCGGAAGACATCGCTCGTGCAGTCTTGTTTCTGTGTTCGGAGGGGGCGCGAAATATCACTGGCCAGTTGATTGACGTAAGCGCGGGATACGGCCTTTGGCCGGGAGCGTAGATTGTGCTATACACGACCATAAATCAGTGATCTCTGGCCGCCCGTTTTATCAATGCAGATGGCATCAAGGGGTAGCCACGGTCAGAGCTTTTCTGACCGTGGGCTGTTGAGGTAAGGTTTTGGGTGATGTCTCACGTCCGACGACTGTGTGTCTCCGACCGAATCTTCTTCGTCATGGTTAATCTGCGACGGTGTGGTGGTTCTTCGCTCCTCCGAATACGCCGTGGTCGTCGATGCGGTGGATCGCTTTGCGCTAGACAAGGGCATGGTGGCACGTCGTCCGATCCAGATGGATTACATCTTATTGCCGGAAGGGTATCGAGCATGACTGGAATAAAGGCCCACGGTCAGAAAAAACCTGACCGCGGCTATCAGCTTCGAACTGTAAGAGGGAGCGGTGGAATTATCTGACGCGTTTCGCAAAGTAGGCCAGATTCTCGACGACGAGCGTTCGTCGCCCACGGTGAAGTATTCCCTACGGATAAAGGATCTGGCTGTCGGCGGTATCACTGCGATGGCCTTAGCTGCGAAAGTGCTGAATGAGCCTCAACTGTTGCAGTGGATCCGTTCGAAGAGGCCCCGTGAAGTGAAAGAAGATCCGGAGAACTGGATGTTTGAAAGTGTCAACTATAGCCTGCTCTGTGCGCTGCTGTCGCAGCTTCGCGAAGATTCGCGCAAAGATTTCACGGGCTACGTGTTGAGTCGCCTATCTCGCCCGCCGGGATGCGTGAAGTCGAAGTCGCGGATCGAGCCGTCCTGGAACTCACTGGTATCTGAATTTCCCCTGATCGCCGAGTTCTGCATTCGCAATGGAGCCAAAGAAAACTTCTTCCGTGTGCTCGGTGAGGCAGATTTGTTCCTCGGTCACGCCGTTCTCCTGCGGCATCTCGAAGACATGATCGCGCTGAACTTCACCGCGCTTACAGACCAAGACTACGAAGCTTTCATTATGACCATCACTACTGTCGGGCATACGGCAAGAATCAAGTACAAGGCGCATAAAGACTCCAGTGCGAAAGGAGCCGAGACAGCAGAGTCGCTGAATTTCTGGGGGGAGATTATTGCTGCTTCTGATGGAATAAAGGAAGAGTGCCGGAAAGCTCGGTATTTCTACTTAAAGGGGGCGCTTCTCGAAGGACTCAACCTGGAGGTTAACCAAGACAAAACGGCCGTGGAGGGTTATTTGAAAGGTCAAGGGTTCAGCGACCGATTGATTGAGTGTCTGAACCACGCCGAGGCGATTTACCACAGCGCAGCGACCGGTTTCGAGTTCAAAACCTGTATGGGCCATTTGAGGAGTTTCATGGAGCAACTACATTCGGAAGGACTCGCAAAACTCAGGGTTGGAGCGCCCCATTCGACGAATCACAAGTGGGGAAAGGGTCTCATATTGCTCCGGGAAGCTGGCGTGCTGTCGAAAGCGGAAGAAGGATATGCGTCAGCACTGTACATACTCGTCAGTGACGAAGGCGTGCATCCCGTTATCGCAGAGAAAGAATACGCCAGGCTTGCACGGAACGTCGTCATCGAGTATGCACTCCTTTTCCTACGTGTACTTGAGAGACAAGCTTCAAAGTATGCAAATAGTGGCGGGTAGCGCGGACCTCCGTCGTTGAGGTCCGCGGTTTGTTAGGCATCGGCATGAAAAAGCCGCGGACCTGAGGATCGCAGGTCCGCGCTACCTCATTAATCTGCGACGGCGTGTGGAGATTCTTCGTCCCTCCGAATACGCCGTGGTCATCGACGCCATAAATCAGTGGCGTCTGATTCTGTAGGGGCGGCCTCTGGCCGCCGGTTTTTGCGAGTAAAGACCGGCGGCCAGAGGCCGCCGCTACAGGGCCACAAGGCGCTTCTGCAATCGCTCGCGCCGGCGGGTGAACGGGCCGAGTTGCGAGCCAGAGGAATCCGTGGTGAGTAGGTCGATGGCTTGTTCGGTAAACTGCAGCGCCCTCGCAAAGTCGCGCTGGCGGCGCTCGTAATGAATGGCAAGCTCGCGGAACGCCCGAAGAACGAAAGGCGTTTCGAGGGCGATCAGCTCAAGCCAGATTTTTTCCGCGCTTTCAAAATCCCCGCGCCGCTTGTGGCGAGTAGCGAGTTGCCACATAGCGCCCGGCTCGACCGTCTCGGGCAGCCCAAGTTTAATCGCGCGGGCACAGGCTGGGAAAGCCAAGCTGTGCGCACCAGCGCGTTCAAACATGCGGCTGAGGCTCAATAGATCAACACTATGAATCTGAGCGGTCCCGCCGCTTTCGCTGGCAACTTCCCAATCATGGATGACGCGCGCCATCTCCACGGTGAGCGCAGCCAACGAGATGATATCGAGCGCGTTGTGGAAGAATACTGGCTGCAGGCCGCGCGGGTCGCGGGTGTGAAGATAGTCAAAATAGATGCCGGGGATTTCCGAGCCGGGCACGTCTCCATCTCGGGCGATGTCGAGAACGTGAGTCTCTAGGTGGGTAAGATGGCAACTCCCCAGGCGCAGTTTCCAAAGCCGTCGCGCCGGATGCAGCAGATCAAGATGGATGACGCGGTTGAAAGGCGATTCTAGGCAATGGAACCGGTATCGCCCTTCGAGAAGCGGCACATCAAACGACTTGCCGTTGAAAGTGACCAAGCCTTCATACTGCTTCATTTCTTCCGCGAGTGCGGCGAGCACGGCGCTTTCTTCCGCGTAATCGCGCAAAAAAAACTGCCGCACGACGAACTGCGAACCTTGGATTGAGCCGATACCGGTCAGGAATGCGCAAGTGCCCGTATCGTCCAGGAGGCCGGTGGTTTCCGTGTCCAGAAAAAGCAGCCGCTCGGGGCTGGGTAAAGCGGGGCCGCGGAGGACGATATCGAGAGGGCGTAAGTCCGCCGCGGCAATGTCGCCGATGCGCATCTTCCCGTAAGGCCGGCCAAATGGAAGCGCCTGCTCAGCCGCGAAATATTCGCCCAGGCTGCCGTTGCGCACGCGCCCCTCCACGTACTCTTCAATCCCATGAGAAACGCACTGTGCTGGAAGCGGTTTCAATCGCTCCTGGGCGCATCCTGGGTGTTGTATCTGGCTTCCCAACGCTGGCTTCGAAGCGCGCTGCAATTCGTGGAGTTTTTCTTTAAGGCGCATGATGTCCCTAGATGCCATTGTATACGAGTCCGTACGGAGTTTCACTTTTTATTCGCCGTTCCGCGTGCCGCATTGTTTTCCAGTTCGTTTACTCTTAGGAACGTAAAATATCCGTGCCGAGGGAGGGTTAACTGATATATGATATAAAGTGACGGAGCACAAGCAGGAGGTTAATCGTCTTATCTCAAACACTCATGGGGGTATTATGGACTTCCGAGTTGGAGACAAGGTAGTTTATCCAAATCAGGGCGTGGGCATCGTCGAGCAAATATCAAGCCGCAATCTTACCGGCCGGCCGGAAACTTTTTATCTCTTAAAGCTTGGAACAAATGGGATGCGGGTGATGGTGCCGCTTTCCAATGTCGCCAGCGTTGGGCTGCGCCGGGTTGCAAGGGTGCGCGAAGTCGGCACCGTTTTCGAATACCTTAATCAGACTGGCGTGGGTCCGCAGGCGGATTGGAAGGGGCGGTTT
>DASZAA010000308.1:0-6284 GCA_035945615.1 Terriglobia bacterium | reverse complement strand
CGGCGGCCAGAGGCCGCCGCTACAGAATCAGGCGCCGCCGACTTATGGCGTCGCGTATAGATATGGTTATAATGAAGGTGGGTGCAACTGTTCGAGTATGAGCCAACTTAGCGTGATCCGCGCCCTATAACCCGGCAGTAGAGTCCCGTATGAAAATTCAGTTGTAGCCGTGGCCAGCAACCGCCGCTACAAATTAGACTTCCACTGATAATCGAAGAGGAGGACGCACCTTTGGCGCCACAGACCACGACTTCAGCCCAACCACAAAATTTAAAACAGGCCGAGCTTGACCAGCTTTGCATCAACACCATCCGCTGCCTCACCATCGACGCCGTGCAAAAGGCGAAATCGGGTCATCCGGGTTTGCCTATGGGCGCGGCCGCGCTGGCCTACGTCCTTTGGACCCAGCACCTGAAATACAATCCACGCGACCCTCTTTGGCCCAACCGGGACCGTTTTGTGCTTTCCGCAGGTCACGGGTGCATGTTGCTCTACAGCCTCCTCCACCTCACGGGCTACGATCTGCCGCTTGATGAACTCAAGCAATTTCGCCAGTGGGGCAGCAAGACGCCGGGGCACCCCGAACATGGCCTGACGCCTGGAGTCGAAACCACCACGGGCCCGCTCGGCCAGGGCGCGGGCAATGCGGTGGGCATGGCAATTGCCGGGAAATACCTTGCCGCCTATTTCAACCGACCCGACCATCCGCTGATCGATTACAAAATTTACGCATTGGTGAGCGATGGCGACTTGATGGAAGGCGTGGCTTCGGAAGCGGCTTCTCTGGCGGGCCATCTTGGGCTGGATAATCTAATTTTCATTTACGATGACAACAATATCTCAATCGATGGATCGACCAATCTGGCTTTTACCGAAGACCGCGCTAAGCGATTTGAAGCCTACGAATGGTTTGTGCAGCATGTGGCGGATGGAAACGATCTTAAAGCCGTCGACCAGGCCCTTCGCAAGGCGCAGGCCGAAAAGGGCAGGCCTTCATTTATTGACGTCCGAACGCACATTGGATATGGCAGCCCCAATAAACACGATACGGCGGCCATTCATGGCGAGCCGCTCGGCGAAGACGAAGTCAAGGCGACCAAGGAAAACCTGGGCTGGCCGCTCGACCCGCCATTTTTCATCCCGCCTGCGGCGCTTGCGCAGTACCGGCAGGCGCTCGAACGCGGCGCCAAACTGGAAGAAGGCTGGAAGCAGCGGTTGATAGGCTACCAGAAGGCCTATCCGCAGCTCGCCGCTGACTGGGACCGCTACGTTCGCGGCGAAATTCCCGGCGGATGGCAGGGCAAAATTCCTTTTTTCAAAGCGTCAGACGGGCCAGTGCCCACCCGCAGCGCGGCGGGAAAGGTGATAAACGCTATTGCGCCCAGCCTGCCGATGCTGCTTGCTGGATCAGCCGACTTAACAGGATCGAATAATACGGAACTCAAAGGGTTGGGCGCGATTGAGAAAGGTAATTATGGCGGCCGCAACTTCCACTTCGGCGTGCGCGAGCACGGCATGGGCGCCATTCTGAACGGGATTTCCGTCAGCGGCCTCATCCCTTACGGCGGGACGTATCTCTCCTTTTCGGATTACATGCGCCCAACGCTGCGCCTTGCCGCGCTGATGGAAACGCACACTATTTTTTGGTACACGCACGATAGCATTTTCCTCGGCGAGGATGGTCCCACGCATCAGCCAATTGAGCATTTCCCCTCGCTGCGCGCTATTCCAAATCTCTGCTTCATTCGCCCCGGGGATGCCAACGAAGCGGCGGTGGCCGTTCGCGTGGCTATCGAGCATCGCGGCGGCCCGGTGGCGCTCGCGCTGTCGCGCCAGGTGGTTCCCGTCATTGACCGCGAGCGGTATGCTTCCGCAGAAGGTTTGACTCGCGGAGGCTACGTGCTGGCGGATTCACCTGGCAAAACCCCCGGCATTCTTCTGATCGCCTCAGGGTCGGAAGTGCCCCCTGCGGTTGAGGCTTACGAGCAGCTCAAGAGCGAAGGGCACGCCGCGCGCGTGGTAAGCCTGCCGAGCTGGGACCTTTTCGAAAAGCAGCCACAAAGCTATCGGGATGAGGTTTTGCCATCACAATTCACGCTGCGGCTGGCCGTTGAAGCGGCCTCGCCATTTGGCTGGGAGCGGTACGTCGGCCCCAAAGGCGCGGTAATCGGCATGACCCGCTTCGGCGCCTCCGCGCCGTTCAAAGTGCTGGCGGAAAAATTCGGATTCACTAAAGACAACATCGTTAAGAAGGCGCACGAAATGTTAGGCATCTAAAGAGTAGGTTGTTGCGGGGGGCCGTCGAAGGTGTCCGTAGTAGCGGCGTCCCGCCGCCACTACAATAGTTTATCGTTAGGGTTACGAAAGCCGTAGAGTTTTAAAAGCAAAACCCTGCGCTACAGCTGTAGAACCAGAACTGGACCACCTCAAAGGAGGATCTTCATGGCGGAGTCTAACGTAGCTACGCAGTCCGCGCCTGGGCAGTCGACCGGGCAGCGCGTTCCAGCAGCTTGCGCGATGGTGATCTTTGGCGCGTCGGGTGATTTAACCGAACGCAAACTGGTGCCGGCCCTCTATTACCTTTCGAAGGCTGGGCTGCTCCCCGACGGCTTTTCAGTAATCGGCTGCTCCAAGACTCCCTATACCAGCGAAAGTTTCCGCGACAAGATGCGGAAGGCGGTGAAAAAATATCTGGAGGTACCCGCCGGCGACGACAGCGCCCTCGATGCCTTTACGCGTGACGTTCACTATATCGCGGACGACTTTGGCGATCAGAAGGCGTATACGCAACTGAAGGAGCTTCTCGACAAGCTCGACAAGGACCGCGGCACTTGCGGCAACCGCCTGTTTTATCTCGCAACCCCGCCTAGCTTCTTTCCCGTGATTGTCCAGCACCTGGGCGACACCGGCTTGGCCGCGCCCAAACACGAGGGCAAAAGCTGGACGCGCATCGTAATCGAAAAGCCGTTCGGGCGGGATTTGCAGTCGGCGCGGGATCTGAACCGCATTGTCACCAGCGCCTTCCGTGAAGACCAGACCTACCGTATTGATCATTATCTCGGCAAAGAAACCGTGCAAAACCTATTGGTCTTCCGCTTCGGCAACGGCATCTTCGAGCCTTTCTGGAACCGGCGCTACATCGATCACGTGCAGATTGCGGTGGCGGAAGAGATTGGCGTGGAAAATCGCGGCGCGTATTACGAGGAAGCCGGCCTGACGCGGGATATGATCCAGAACCACGTGCTTTCCCTGCTTAGCCTGGTAGCCATGGAACCGCCCGCCATCTTCGACGCGACCGCTGTGCGCGACGAGAAATCGAAGCTCATGCGCGCCATCCGTCCGATCCCCCTCGACCGGCTAAGCGAGTTCGCCTTGCGCGGCCAGTATGTGGAAGGGTGGCCGAACGGGGAAAAGCAGGTGGCCTACCGGGCTGAGCCGAAAGTCTCGCCCCAATCCACTACCGAAACCTATGCCGCACTGAAACTCTACATTGATAACTGGCGCTGGGCGGACGTGCCCTTTTACCTGCGCTCGGGCAAGCGGCTGCCTAAGCGCGTCTCGGAAATCACCGTCAAGTTCCGCCGCGCCCCGCATTTGCTCTTCAAAGGCACGGGCACAACATCGCTGGAGCCGAATACGCTTTCGGTTCACATTCAACCGGATGAAGGCATGTCGCTGAAGTTCAACGCCAAGATTCCGGGGACGCTCATGCAGATCCGGCCCGTCACCATGGAGTTCCGCTACGAAGACGCCTTTGGCCAGACCCCGCCCACCACAGCCTACGAAACGCTCCTGCTCGATTGTATGCTGGGCGACCCCATGCTGTTTACCCGCAACGATTTTGTCGATCTCGCCTGGGAGTTGATCGATCCGGTGATCAGCAAATGGCACGAGATCGGGAAAAAGGGCCTCTCCTTCTACGAAGCGGGGACGTGGGGACCTGCCGAAGCGGCTGACTTCATTGAGCGCGACGGCCGCAAGTGGCAGCGGCTGTAAAGGGATCGGGCTTAGAGGCGAAACCTCCCATGATGACCAACCCCGAAGTCCGCGTTTTCAAAGACCTTAATGAATTAAGCCGCGCGGCGGCGGAGGAATTCACAAGTCTCGCGCAAGCGCCTCCCTCGAAGGCGTTTGCCGCGGCGCTTTCCGGCGGCTCAACCCCGAAGCGGTTTTGCGAGTTGCTGGCTATGCCTGAGTTTTCAGCCAAAATCCCCTGGCCCCGCGTTCACCTTTTTCAAGTGGATGAGCGGTGCGTTCCGCCCGACGATCCGCGCAGCAATTACCGCATGATGCGTGAGGCCATGCTCGCGGCCATCCCGGCGGTCCATTTTCATCGCATGGCCACCGAAGAGCCGGACCGCAGCGCGGCTTCAGCGCAATACGCGGCGGAAATCCGCGAGACGCTGGGCACGGCATCGGGCGAATGGCCGCGCTTGGATGTGATCTATCTCGGCATGGGCGACGATGGACACACGGCATCGCTTTTCCCGGGAACGACGGCTCTCGCCGAGCGCCGCGTGGCCGTATGCCCAAATTACGTCGCCAAGCTCGACATGAATCGCCTGACGCTCACGCTGCCTGTTCTCAATGCGGCAAAACGGGTGATTTTTCTGGTCGCGGGCGCGGGCAAGGCAGAAATGCTTCGTCAAGTGTTGCGCGCGCCTGCTTCTGCCCCGGCCGAATATCCCGCGCAGCTTGTGCAGCCGGAGAGCGGAAGCGTGACCTGGTATCTGGACCAAGCAGCGGCGGCGCGATTGTGAGCGGGGATCCGCGCATCATCCAGGTTGAGCGCCGGGTTCGCCTTTTAACCCCGCGACTTTTGCAGCCCTGACAAACCGCAGCGCTATACAGAGCGCCATAAGTCAGCGACAGTCATTGGCTGTAGCGGCGGCCGCTGGCCGCCGGATTTTAAGTGTAAAGACCGGCGGCCAGAGGCCGCCGCTACAGAATCAGGCGCCGCCGATTTATGGCGTCACGTATAAAATGCGAATGCTGCGCCACATTGAAGCCCGTGAATTCTGATAGCCGTGTGATCCAAATTGAACGCCTGATACTGGCCGCGATCTTCCAGGAATTTGCCGACGGCCCCCTCGATGAGTCTTCAAAACAACGCTTGGCGAGTTACCATTGGCAAGAGCCAGAGCACCAAGCCATTTTCAGTGCGCTCGTACGGTTTCCCGCTTCCCATTCCTCGATAACCGCTGTCGAGCTGCCAGCGCGCCTCACTCGTTTGGGCTTTCCCGATGTCGAATGCGATTTTCTCAAACAACCGCACGGCCTGAGCCGAAGTGATGCGGCGAAGTTGATTCAGCAATTGCTGGTAGACAATAGATGACAAGACTTCTTGTAAAGGCGCAAAGCTACCAAGGTTCGGCAAGGGAATTGTACTGTTCCACTTGGCTTCTTAGGGCCCTTGCAAGAGGCTTTGTCTTTTATTGAATCGCGCAGAACATCAGGCGGGCTGTTTTCGCTACTTCCAAATGTCATCAATTGGTGGCGCGTCGCCGAATTTAGGATCGGTGATGCCCATCGCTTTGAGGATGGTGGGACCGACCTGAATCATACGGATGCGATGGAGATCGATGCCGGATTTCACGTCTGGACCCCAGGCGATGAACGACGCGGCAAGCCCTGCGCGAAACGGCAAATATCCGTGATCTCCGCCAGAAGCCGGAGTAACTAAGCTGCCTGTTCCGGCACTGTCAAACATGGCGCCACTTGGAGCATCCAGGGCCAGTCCGGCATCCGGATCAGCGCCCAAATCCTTCAAGGCGTTCTTGTCGAGAACCGCCCATGCGAGATTGCGGCTGAAGAGGGGCGCGAGCGCGCGACGGACTTGGGCGTGCATGTCTTCGGACTTGGGCCAGTAGATAAAGAATGATCCACCGTTGGAGACGGTTTCAATTTTTCCGCCGGTGATGTTGCCCTGCGCATCCGCGGTGAGCAGACCAGCCTTTACGAGAAGAATGTTGGGATGAATCAGGCGATGAACCGGCGCGAAGCCGTGATCGGAAACGATGAACACGTCCGTGTCATTCGCAAGTTCCGCCTGCTTGACGGCGGCAAGAATCTCGCCGATGTGCCCGTCGATGCGCGTCAGCGTTGAGGCCGCGGCGGCGCTGCGCGGGCCATAGTGGTGCTGGGTATCGTCGAGATCGACCAGATGAACCAGAAGCAGGCCAGGCTGGTGTTCCTTAATAATGTACTCCGCAATGCGCGTTCGGAGAACGTCGCTATCCATGCCCGGCTGGGGCGGGCCGAGCGCGCCGAGCATCTGCAATCCA